>DMQW01000376.1 GCA_003455565.1 Limisphaerales bacterium | reverse complement strand
TGATGCCTTGCGTCAAGCCCGCGCCGTTGTCGGCTTGGACGCTGTTGGGAGTGAGGACGGCATAGCCCCAGCCCTTGGCGAGAACTTGCTGTTGCCAGGTCGGGCCACTGTCGCCGAAACCGCCGCGTGGAAAATTATTCGTCCCACGAAGAGAATTTGTGCCGCGAAATCTTCCAAAGGCACCGAAGTTGAAACCAAATTGCATGATCACGGGCACAGATGACGTCGCGTTCGCAGGCATGGTCAATGTCAACTGGATATTGACGGAAATGTTCGTGTCAAAAGAATTATCAACGTGGCCGGCAAGTTGTTTCGTGATGACCGGCACCGTGCCATTGTTTGTCCTGACCGTGCTGGTAACTTCCCAATTCACCTTGGACATATCTGCGGGAACCCGGCCATAAATTTCCCGGTCAAAATCCTCTGCGATTTCCGGGCGGCGCTGCTGCCACCACCTTTCCGCCGTCGTGACTTTTTCGCCGTTCTTCAACACCAGCGCGTCCGGCAAATTCGGAAACGGGTTCGCCTTGGCCTCGTCGTAGTTGGCGTAAAACGGCGAATTGGTGTTGCTGCCGTCTTTGCCGCGCCGGCTGGACGTGATATGCAGCAAATCCATCATGCGCTGATGATCTTGTTCCGTGACGGCATTATTTCCACTGCCGAAATTGGGAGCGGAAACTGTCGGCGCCTTGGTGGCCGCATCAGCGGTCGCTCCGGCAAAAATGGAAATTGCCAGCAAACAATCGAACGCCAGTAAAAAAATTTGACGATGTTTATTTGGCGTCATATTTGAACCAGTCGAAATCCGCTGGCGCACTGTTCGCCTGCCCGTTGCCAGTCGCGTAGAGCCCGATGAAAACGCCGGTGAAATTGTAGTTGAAATGCTTTTCATCGGTCAGGCTTTCCGATGACAAATCACAGGCCAGCGCCGGGCCGAGACTTTTGGCGCGATCCTGCGCCGGGGAATAGAAAAATTCGTAGGACAGCGGCGACGCTTTCACAGACAAGATGACATCGCCTGAACTGATTTTTTCAAAGCGAACCGGCCCGACTACTTTGCCATCGAGAATTTTTCGGAAGAAAACTTGCCGCTGGCCGTCGCGCAGCGTGACGCCAATCTCGTAATGATTTTTGTCGTTGCCGCGCAGCACAAGTCCGGCCTCCTCGTTTTCATTTTTCGGCGAGAACGAAAGCCGCGTCGAAGCCTCGCAGGCCAGATCAGTTTGCCGACGGCCGACAAACGTCGGCGAATCTTGGTCGTTCAGCGTCACTGCCGAGCCGCGCAGGCGCAACCAGCCCGGACGTTCCCTGAGCGAATAATTTTCCTCATGCGGATTGCGGAGAAAATTCCATGGCAGGCCGAAGGTCGTGGCTTTGAATTCATCGCGCGCCGGTTCCTTTTTCCAAACGTGCTGTGGCAGTTGCGGCGCAGGCATTGTGAGTTCCACCGGGCTGACCAGCGGCCAGTTGTCATCACTCCATTTCACCTGCGTCAAATAGGTTTCGCGACCGAGGTGATGAAATTTCCCGTCTTGCGGACGGATGCCGAGGCAAATCAGCCACCAACCATCGGGCGACTCGACGAAATCCGCGTGCCCGAGCGCTTGAATGGGCGCGTCGGGATGGTCGCGCTGGGTGAGGATGGGATTTTGCGGGTCGGGCACAAACGGTCCCCATGGCGAATCGCTGCGGGCAATGTTAACCATGTGACCGTAGCTGGTTCCGCCCTGGGCAATCATCAAGAAGTATTTCCCGCGCATTTTATACAGGTGCGGAGCTTCTGGCCAGACGCCGGCGTCGCCGCGCCAGATTTCTTTCAGCTCCCCATCAAGCTTGCCGGTTTGAATGTCAATTTTTGCCTGACCGATGAAACCATTTCCCGCGCCTTCATGCCGTGTGTAATACGCCGTGCCGTCGTCATCAAAAAAAAGCGACGGGTCAATGCCCGCGTGATCCACCCAGACCGGTTCCGACCACGGCCCGGCGGGATTGGTGGCGGTGACAAAGAAATTTCCGCCTTTGTCCACGAGCGTCGTGATCATGTAAAACACGCCGTTGTGGTAGCGCAGCGTCGGCGCGTAGATGCCGCCGGAGGCGCGGGCATGATCCAGATTCAACTGGCTCTGGCGCGTCAGGCAATAACCGATTTGTTTCCAATGCACCAAATCTTTGCTTTGAAAAATGGGAACGCCGGGGAAATACTCAAAGGAACTGTGAACCGTGTAATAATCGTCGCCGACGCGACAAATGCTGGGGTCGGGATACATCCCGGACAGGACTGGATTCTGAAATGGTTTTGCCGGCGATGCGGAATGGCCGGCTGGCAGAACGCCAAACAAGGCCAGCAACACCGCAATGATTTTGCAACGGTCTTGATATTTAAGCATAATTATTTTGAAGTGTTTGTGATGCCGAATTGTTTCCCAGTTCATTTCATTGGGACGGCCACCGGCTTTTCCAACGAGCGACGGTCGCAGCATTCGACGGCTGGTGATTTTAGGGTTATTCACGGACTTTATGCGCTCTTTATCCGGCTGAAATTTGGCGCAGGCTCACTAAACTGCATATTTATTTTTCGCGGAATAGACGATGCTATGATTCACATGGAGAATTCTCCAATCTGGCGTTTCTTACTTGAAGCCAGTGATATTCAGGGAAGAATGGTCTTCGTCATGGCGAATCCATTTTCACTTGCAGGCGAAACCGCTCTCATCACCGGCGGCGGCAGCGGCCTGGGTTTTGGCATTGCGGAATCTTTTGTGCAGGCGGGCGCGCGGGTTGTGCTGGTCGGGCGCCGGGCCGGCATTTTGGAAGAGGCCGTGAAAAAACTTGGCGCGTCCGCGGCGTTTGAAGCGCACGACATCACCGATTTGGATCAGGCGGATGCCCTCATCGAGCGGGTGACGAAGCGCGTCGGCACCATTTCCATCCTCGTCAACAACGCGGGCATTCACCTCAAAAAATCGGCGATTGAAACAACGCCCGCCGAGTTCAACAGCGTTCTACAAACTCACGTGGTCGCCGCGTTCAGCCTCACGCGCGCGGTTTTGCCGGACATGGTTCAACGCCGGCACGGCAACATTTTGTTCACGGCTTCCATGGCTTCGTTATTCGGCATTCCACTGGTCCTGGCCTACTCGGCGGCAAAATCCGCGCACCTCGGGATGGTGCGCTCGCTGGCCACAGAAGTTTCGCAGCATGGTGTGCGCGTCAATGCCATCGCCCCCGGCTGGATTGAATCCGACATGATGCTCCACGCCCTCCATGGCGACCCGCAACGCGCCAAAAAAATTCTTGGCCGCACGCCGATGAACTGTTTTGGCACGGCGGCAGACATTGGTCTGGCCGCCACCTACCTTTGCTCGCCGGCCGCGCGCTTTGTCACGGGCGTAGTGTTGCCCGTGGACGGCGGCGCCAGCATAGGATTTTGACGGTGCCAAAGCGGGCGGCAATTTGAAGCCATCCGCAGATTCCATTCTAATTTGTCATTCATCACGATTTGTCGCGTTGATAACAAGCGATTAAGGGTTGAGAAAATAAATATGTTCGCGCCTCGAATTAATTGTTGACAGAACCAGTGTTTCAGATATAGTTTTCGACACGAACTAATCCCATGCCTGACACGCAAGAAATGTTTTTGCCCCCATGCGTAAAATTGATCTGAACAATTTTCAAGTCGCCACGAGCGAAACCGCCCGTGACATCAACAGTCGCATCATGTTGAATCTCGTTCGCAAGCACCAACCGCTTTCACGGGCTGACTTGATGCGTCGTTCAGGGTTGCAGCGCAGCACGGTGTCGGTCATCACCGAGCAATTGATTTCCGAACATTGGCTGCGGGAGGGGGCGGTGGGTCAGGCGCTGCGGGGGCGCAGGCCCACTTTTTTGCATTTGAACGAGAATCGCGCCGGCATATTCGGAATCAATATCCAGCCGGTCACGACGGACATTGCCCTGGCTAATTTGAGCGGCCACTTCCTGGCTCAAGAATCCATGCCCACGCCGGCGAGTTCTGACAAATTTGTGAAGCAGGTCAGTCGCCGCATCCGCGAATTGAGGAAGGAACATCCGCAAATGGCTTACGAAGGAATTGGCGTAAGCCTGCCCGGACGGGTGGACTTGTCCTCCCAGAAACTCGTGTTTGCTCCCAACTTGGGCTGGCGGGAAATGGATTTGAAGGTGCAGCTCGAGAATGCCACCGGGCTTCCGGTGGATTTGGAAAATGCGGCCAATGCCTGTGCGCTTTCGGAATTTTGGTTTGGCAAACACGCCGAAGTGGTTCGCAACCTGATTGTCGTCACGGTTTCGGAGGGCATCGGGGTGGGGATGATTTTGAACGGCCAGCTGGTGCGCGGGACTTCGGGCATGGCGGGTGAGTTCGGCCACGTTACCATTAATGAAAACGGGCCGAAATGCGGCTGCGGTAATCACGGATGCTGGGAGGTTTATGCGTCCAATTCCGCCGCCGTGCGCTATTACTCCGAGGCAAAATCGTCGGACCGCAATGGGAAAACTAATTCACCGAAACAGCCGGCGGCAAAAACTTTTGAAAATGTTTTGCAACTGGCGGAGCAAGGCGACCCCAAGGCGGCCGAAGCGCTGAATCGCATGGCGCATTATTTGGGCAAAGGCATCGCCATGCTGATAGCCGGCCTGGCCCCAGACGTCATCGTGGTGGTCGGCGACGTGGCGCGGGCCTGGGACAAGGTCGGCCCGATCGTCACGGATGTCGTCAAGCAGCGTTCATCCACGCACGCCACCACGAAAATCATGGCCAGCGGACTGGTGCCGCAACCGCGTTTGCGCGGCATCATCGCGCTGGTTTTGCAAAGACACTTTGGAGCGCCGACCACCGCATGAATTTCAAGAGACAAATTTATTTGCCAATTCGTTTTTATGCCGGACTAAACCCAACATCATGATTTGAAATGAAAATGATCACCATTGAAGCAGCGACCAAAGGTGCCGGCCCGAATCTTTCCGCTGGCGCGGTGGAGTATTGCGGAACTGGAACCGGCCTGCGGATTGAACAAAGCATTGCCTACATGGCGCAGCATCTGGACCAGCCGTTGCAGGTGGCCACGCTGGCGGCGCTGGCGAACATTTCACCCTCCCATTTCTTTGCGTTGTTCAAGCGCCGGATTGGCAGTGCGCCGATGGATTATTTTACGCGTCTGCGGATGCAGCGCGCCTGCCGGTTGCTGGAGCGAACCACGTTGAGCGTCAAGGAAATCGCTTCCGAACTGGGTTACGACGATCCGTTTTATTTTTCCCGCGTTTTCAAGTCCGTGAACCGGCTGGCGCCCAGCGACTACCGGGCGGCACAAAGGCAGATGCCTGATAATAACAAGGAAACGGGCGCGGCCGCAAATTTTCCACGCGAATCCAAGCCCGCCAGAGTTCCAGATCGCCTCCAATTCGCATGAACCACATAAAACTCCCATGAAAAAAGTAGTGTTGTCTATTCCACAACCGCAAAATGATGTTAAGCTCTGCATCATACCTTTCATTTCATTTGTTGCGGTGACGTGTTCCGGCGTCTAAGCAAACCGATTATTTACACAATAATATGCCCCGCAAAATGAATCCAAGTCCAAAAGTCGCCCGTGGTTTCACGCTGATTGAACTGCTGGTGGTCATCGCCAATCTGGCCGCGATGTTGATGCCGGCGCTGGCCAAGAGTAGTTCAAATCAACCTGTCAGACACAACCACAAAACATAAAACTAAACCATAAAAGCAAGCCCTCGAATATGAAAACAACAATGACACCAACATCTTCACCAGCCTGGTCGCTGATTGAGATATTACAACTTATGAAAACTAAACTCACAATCCTCAAATTCCTCATTATTCTCTGCGGCACCTTCGCAACGACGACCGTCTTTGGCCAGGTGATACGCACTTGGACCAACTCAGCCAGTATAGACATCGGCCTCGCCAACAGTTGGGATCCCAACGGCGCGCCCAACGGTGCCAATCAAGATACCGCGCAATGGGATGGTGTCGTCCCTGGCAATCTGTCTTTGCTTTACACTACTGGCTGGGGCAATTCCGGTTATGGCACAGCGGGTGTCAATATTGTCCTCACGGCGAATCAAACTGGTGACGTGACCATTAACGCGCCTGGAGCCGGATCCCCGGCGGCCGGCATTTTCGGAATCACGAACAACAGTGCCGGCGCACTTCTTTCTTTGGGCGATTCGGGAGGTGTGTTGAATTTGGCCACCCGCCCGGGGACGGCCGGAACCGTTCACGGTTTTGTGAATAATTCGACGCAAGCGGCCATCATGGGGCGACAAATCGCCTGGGTATTCGGCGGTGGCGTGAGCTGTGTAATGGATTTTGGCGGGACGGGAGATTGGATCGTCAACCACAGCCTTCGGGCCAACAACACCCCTGGGCCGTATGTCGTCGTCTGGGAGGGGCCTGGCACGATGACGTGGAGCAATGGTGGTATTGGCAGTTCGGCCCTTGGCCCCGTGACCAACAACAGCGGCGCCATCATCCTGAAGGGTGCCGGCCTATTGCCTAACTTCACCGGCGTGGCGGTTGGAAACAATGCCGTCATCCTCAATAATTCATCGCTGCTGAAATACGATGCGGCGGCTTCGGATAGCATTCCCCGCCTTATTTCCGGCACCGGCAATGTGCAGGTGAACAACGGGACGCTTACGCTTTCCGGCCCGAGCACTTATACCGGCAACACGACCCTTAGCGGCGGTGAGTTGATTGTTGCCAGCACCGAGAATTTCGGAACTTCCGGCCCGCTCGGGGTCGGCGGCACGATTTCATTCACGGGCGGCACGCTCGGATTCAACGCGGCCAATACCTACGATTATTCTCCACGCTTCAGCACGGCAGCCAGTCAGGCGTATAAGTTCGACACCCACGGTCAAAGCGTCCTGCTTACGAACAGCCTGACCAGCAGCGGCGGCACGCTGACCAAGCTCGGCTCTGGCACGCTCACGCTTTCCGGTGCGAACACTTACGGTGGAACGACCGCCGTTGGTGGTGGCAAACTGGTGTTACAAGGCACGGCTGGCTCCGGCGCCATCATCGTCTCCAACAGCACTACTCTGGGTGTTTCTCAAGGCGGCACGCAAATCACGCCGTCCTCGTTGACGGTGGGAACCAGTTCCAGTGCGACCTTGGAATTTAACAACGTCAGTAGCACAACGACTCCGGCAATCATGGCCGGCACGCTCGTGGCCGGTGGCACGATTACAGTCAACATCAACAGCGGAACGTTTGTGGTGGGCACATCTTATCCGTTGCTCCATTGGACCTCGGGAATGTTTACGGCAGGTTCGTTTGCGCTCGGCGCGGTAACGGGTGCCGGCGGCAATCTTACGGTTTCCGGGAATACGTTGTATCTGAATGTTACCGCGTTGGCATCCACTTGGACCGGTTTCACTGACGCCATTTGGAGTGCTACGTCCGGGGCATTAGATTGGAAAGCTGGCGGCTCCCCGAGTCAGTGGATCAATGGTGCCCCGGCCTTGTTTGATGACACGATCGCCAACGCCAATACCAACATTACCCTCGGTTCCACTGTTATTCCGAATGGTGTTTCGGTTAACAACAACACAACGCCTTACGTTATTACTTCCAGCGCTGGCAATGTAATCAGCGGTTCCACCAGCTTGACAAAGACCGGAAATGGCACGCTCGCTCTGGCTGGCGGCGTGAATACTTACACCGGCCCCACGATGTTGAACGGCGGCATTGCCAGCATCGGCGTGCTTGGCAACGGAGGCGTTCCGAGCGACATCGGTGCCGCATCCAGCAGCGCGGCCAATCTAGTGCTAAACGGCGGCATGCTGCAATACACCGGCGGCGGCGCGAGCAGCGATCGCCTGTTCACACTCGGCACCGGCAACGGCGCGATTGACGCCTCGGGTTCCGGCGCATTGGCTTTGAACAATGCCGGTTCGGTCGCCTTGAGCGGCTCAGGCGCACGCACGCTCACTCTGACGGGCAGCAGCGTGGATGACAACACCCTTGCGGCTTCGCTCGCCGACAGCGGCGGCGCAACGGCGCTCACGAAGAGCGGCGCGGGCAAGTGGATTGTGAGCGCTAACAATGCGATTTCCGGCGCGGTGTCAGTTGACGGAACGTTGCAGGTCGGCGCGGGTGGCGCGACCGGATCTGTTGGCACTGGCAACATCATTGACAACGGCACCCTCATCTTCAACCGCACCGGCACCTTGACCAACGGCACCATCACGGGAACCGGCTCGGTCACGGTTGACGGCGGCGGCAAGGTCATCCTGCCGGGCAACAATACTTATGCAAACGGCACCACGATCAACGCCGGCACATTGCAAATTGGCAACGGCAGTGCCACCGGCACCATGGATGCGAACGACCCTGCCGTCAACAATGGCACGCTCATCTTTGACAGCACGGGCGACTTCACCCTAAGTGGTGCCATCTCCGGATCGGGAGATTTGATCAAACGCGGCTCCGGCCTGCTGAAGTTCCTCGGGAACAACTCTTATTCCGGCAATACGACGATTGACCCCGGTGCCCGGTTGCAGATCTGGCAGAACAACACCGGTGCCAACGCCAGTCCCAACATTACCAACAACGGCACGCTCATCATGATGCGTCAGGATACCGGTGTCGCCATTTACGCTGGCAACATCAGCGGAACAGGCAAAGTCAGAGTGGAAGTCAGCAACGGAAACGGCGGCGATTCGACGCTGACCGGCTCGAACACTTACACCGGCGGCACGTTCGTCCTCGGCGGCGGACTCATCCTCGGCGATAACGCCACCCCCGGCGCCGGCGCGATCCTCGGCGACGTGTTCCTGACCAACGACTACCTCCATAATACATTCGGCAGCCCCCCGAACGATTTCATCCCGGCCTTGCTCACCTTCAACCGCCCCGACGACTTTACTTTCCCCGGCAACATCGTCGGGAATGGTTTCGTGACGTTTAATGGCTCCGCAACGGTGACGCTTACTGGCAACAACGCTTGGACCGGTGGCGGCACTCAAATCGGCACGACCATCAACGCTGGCACGGTGCAGGTCGGCAACGGCGGCACGAGTGGCTCCCTCGGTGCCACCAACGTCGCTAACAACGGCGTGCTCGTCTTCAACCGCTCGGACAGCGTGTCTTTCGCTGGCGTCATCAGCGGAGGAGGTTCACTAGTGAAAGAAGGCTCCGGCACACTCACGATTATCACGAACTCCTATTCCGGCACGACCACCGTCAGCAACGGCACGCTGGTCATCAACGGCGACAATGTTGCCGCTTCAACCTACGTCGCATTCGGCACGCTCGGCGGCCCCGGCACGCTCTACGGACCGGTCACGCTGGATCCGGGCACCACGCTCGCGCCCGGTGCTTCCGTCGGCACCCTCACGATCAACAGCGACCTGAGCATCGGCGGCAATCTGGCGATCGAAGTGGACAAGTCCCTGCCGTCGTCCAATGACCTTGTTGTTGTCAGCGGTGCGCTGAACAACACCGGCACGGGAACGCTCACGGTGGCGAACCTCGGCCCGGCCCTCGCGGTGGGAAACAAGTTCACACTGTTCAGCCAGCCCGTGCTGAACGGCGCGGCCCTGACCGTCATCGGCGGAGACGCGACATGGCAGAACAATCTGGCGGTGGACGGCTCCATCACCGCGCTGACGGTTCCTGCGACGGTGAACACCAACGCCCCGGTGATGCATGTTTCTGTCTCCGGCAACACGTTGAGCTTGGCGTGGCCGACCAACCTCGGTTGGACACTGCAAACCAACAGTGTCGGTCTTTCGGCGGCAAACCAATGGTTCCCGTATGCGGGATCATCAACCATCACCAATGTGAGCATCACCATCAACCCCGCGAAGGCCAACGTGTTCTTCCGGATGGTTTATACGAACACGCCCTGACCGTTTTTGGGGATGGGCAACAGGGCCGCCGCAGTTATGGGACTGCGGCGGCCTTTAGTCAGGCTGCTGTGCAAAAGATTATGAAGAATTCCGGATGGAACAGAGCAAGTTTCAAGAAGGGATTTGGTTTTACCTTGATTGAGCTGCTGGTGGTCATCGCCATCATCGCCATCCTGGCCGCGATGCTGCTGCCGGTGCTGGCCAGCGCCAAGGAAAAAGCCAAGCGCATCCAATGTTTGAGCAACTTAAAACAGATCGGCCTCGGCGCCACCATGTATGCCGGAGATTTTCAGGATACCGTTCCCCAGGCGGCGGGTTCAGGCGGCACTTCTCCGAGCGACCCCAACTCTCCAACATTCGCACCAACGGCAATGCCTGGAAATATAGTAGATGCGTTCTCTGTCTATTTGAAATTACAAACTAACGGTCAATCCATATGGGTGTGCCCTGATCGCGCTTCTTTAACGCTTCCACGCGACTCTCAAATTTCTACTGTTCCTGCTCTTGATCAGTGGTATATTGGCTACGGTTATTTGGGGGGAATAAAAAAATGGACGTTGCCAACTGGCGCTACAATTTCTCCCGGACATAGTCCTGTAAAACTTGCCAATTCAAAAAATTATTGGGCGTTGGCGGTGGAGGCCAACATGAAAGTAGGAGCCACGGGTCCCAACACGGGGACGTGGACCGGGCAATATTTTAAAACTCCGGCAAATGCCAGTTCGACGTGGCGTTTCGAATACGATTTAAGCCCACCGCACCCTAAAGGCGCTGACCCCGCTGGCGGCAATGAAGTGTTCGCGGATGGTTCGGCAAAATGGTGCAAATATGCGGATATGTATCGTTTCAACAGGTATGGTGGTGCAATAGGTAGTATCGATTTTTACTGGGCTCAAGACAACTCGGACTTTAATGCTGCATTGATTGCCGCCTTGCCGGGGCTCAAATAGAGGTTCGGCAAACTCTATTGACCGGATGCAGGCCGGACTGGTTCGAAAACTGTCGGCCGTAAAAATTCCATGACAATTGTCTCAACTTGATTGCTCAATGCAAGCGATGGTATATGATTCCACCTTGCTTGCCGTCGTGCCGTTGCTTCAGTGAGCCGGGCATCCGGTCGTCTTTCCGGTAACGGCTTGGTTGACGCGGAACGGTTTTGCTTCGATATTAAACCCACAGCAAACCATCATGCCAATGCACTGCACGAGCGCCAACGTCGTCAGGCTGCCGAGGTTTTTCTCCGGCGGTTTTTGCGCCTGCTTGTGTGGGCGTCAGTTCTGGCATCAGCCATTGTCGCCCGCGCGGATTACCCATTACGCGTCTCGTCGACCTTGGTGAACTGGCAAGCTTTGTTCATGACTAGTCCGGCGGCGATGCCGGTCTCTTTCATCAACGCCAACCGCGCCGCCGCGCGTTTCCCTCGCGTCCAGCTTGGGCCGTAATCGAACTATGCAAATTCAATTTCCGCGCTCGCCATCAAACTGGTCGGCTGCACTGGCCCTTGCCGCAACGCTGGCCTGCGCTCAACGCACCGCCCTCGCAGCGGAAGAGTATTGGGTCACGACCTGGGGCTGCGCGCCGCAACTGACCGAGCCGAACAACCTGCCGCCTGTGCCGCTCGCCAACAGCACGCTGCGCCAGTTTGTCCGCGCGAGCGTTGGCGGCAGAAATCTTCGCGTCCGCTTTTCCAACCTCTTTGGAACAGACGCCGCGACTATTCGTTCCGCGCACATCGCACTGGCTGCGGGCAAGGGCAGCGCAGGCAGCGGCGAAATTAATCCCGCCACGGATAAAATGCTCACATTTAGCGGCGCTGTCGAAGTGGTGATTCCACGCGGCGAATCAGTGCTTTCCGACCCGGTGGATTTCGATTTGCCCGCGCTCGCAAATGTCGCGGTGAGCGCTTATCTCGAAGACATTTCAGCGACAACCGTCACGGGTCATCCCGGTTCGCGCACCACTTCATTTGTTGTCGCGAGCAATTCTGTTTCCGCCGCGAGCCTGCCGGACGCGAAGAAAACGGCGCATTGGTATCTTATCACCGGCATCGAAGTTCAGTCCGACAGTTCCGGCAAAACCATCGTCGTGCTCGGGGATTCCATCACGGACGGGCGCGGCTCGACCACGGATGGCAACAATCGCTGGCCAGACATCCTGGCTCGGCGACTCAGCACTAACACGCCCACGGCAAATGTTGCGGTGGTCAACATGGGGATCGGCGGCAATGCCATCTTTGGCGGACTCGGCCCGGCAGCTATAAAACGGTTTGACCGCGACGTGCTGGAGCAGTCCGGAGTGCGCTACTTCATTTTGTTCGAAGGCGTGAATGACATTGGCAGCCGAAACAGCAGCATGACCACGGCGACGAATCTGGTTGATGCCTGCGAGCAGATGGCCAGCAAAGCCAGGGCGCGCGGCATCCGCGCTTACGGCGCGACCATCACGCCATTTGGCGGCAGCGGATATTACAGCGAGCTTCACGAGCAGGAGCGTCAATATGTCAACGCCTGGATTCGCACCAACACAGTGTTCGATGGCGTGATTGATTTCGACGCGGCCGTGCGTGATCCCAGGGCGTTGACGAAATTTCAGGCGGCATTTCATCCCGGCCTGAACGCAAATGATTGGTTGCACCTGAACCCGGCTGGCTACAAGGCCATGGGCGATGCGATTGATTTGAATTTGTTCACCCCCTGACCATTATGTCCACTCTTCTTTGCCATTCTACCAAAACTTCAGCCCGCACGATTGTGCGCTGGATTCGCGGCGGGTCCGCCGGGTTGTTGCTGATTCTGATGACTGCGTCGGCGCTGGCCCAGCCCGCAGCCGTAACTTTCAACGACCATCAGAACATGATGGATCAGTTAGGGGTGAAAAAATTGCGGCCCGGTCAGAATCCGAACGATCAATCCACCTTCGATGAAGCCACGGCCAATCCTTACACCAACAGCATGCCGGGCGCACTCATGATGAACGATGGAACGAAAGTCACGCGGCCGGATCAGTGGCCCGCGCGACGCGCTGAAATTCAGGAAGCATTCGAGCGTGAAGTCTACGGACGGATTCCGGCAAATGTGCCGAAGGTGACCTGGGAAGTAACAGCCACCACCCCAGGCACCAACGGAGGCATTCCCACTGTTACCAAGACCCTGGTTGGGCACGTTGACAACAGCAGTTACACCAACATCGTCGTGAACATTCAGGCAAGTTTTACGGTGCCAGCGAATACGACCGCTCCAGTGCCAGTGATGATTGAATTTGGCGGCGGGTTTGGCTTTGGCGAACCCCGCAGTAACGGTGTGGCATCGCTTACTTCAAGCACCAATGTTCCGGGCACTAATACAGCCTCCGCGATGTCGGGACGACGTGGTGGATTTGGCGGTCGGTTCGGCGAGCCGGCGTGGCATGCACGAGCAATCACCAATGGCTGGGGCTATGGCAACATCAACCCGGCCAGCATTCAGCCCGACAACAATCATCTGACTTCAGGCATCATTGGGCTGGCAAACAAGGGCCAACCGCGCAAGCCGGACGATTGGGGAGCTTTGCGCGCGTGGCAATGGGGTGTCAGCCGGTTGATTGATTATTTCGAAGCCAATCCGGAGTCCATGGTGGACGCGAAAAAAATCGGCATCGAGGGACTTTCCCGCTACGGCAAGGCTGCGATCGTAACGGAAGCCTTTGAACCACGAATTGCCGTGGGCTTGATCGGTTCCTCCGGCGAAGGTGGGGTGAAACTGCATCGGCACATTTTTGGCGAGGCCGTAGAAAATCTCGCCGGCGGCGAGTATTATTGGATGGCGGGAAACTTCATCAAGTATGGCGCGTCCGAGCCGTCGAAGACCGCCGCCGATTTGCCCGTGGATTCGCACGAACTCATTGCGATGTGCGCGCCGCGTCCGTGCTTCATCAGTTATGGCGTGGTCGAACACGGAGATGCCAAATGGGTGGACGCGCACGGCAGCTTCATGGCCGGAGTTCTGGCTGGTCCGGTTTACCGGCTCCTCGGCAAAAAAGACTTTGGCACACCCGGAAATTACCTCACTGATCCCATGCCGCCGGTCAATCAGCTCATCGGCGGCGAACTAGCCTGGCGGCAACATGACGGTGGGCACGATGTGACGCCCAACTGGCCGGCTTTCTTTAATTGGGTGGGCACTTATGTTAACGCCGCGCCCGCTCCGCCGCGCCCCCGGGATGGATTTCGCAGTCGGGCGAACCAGCCTACGCCCAGGCGAGATGCCAATTCGCAACTTGCGCACGAGCAGTTGCTGGAGAAAGCCAAAAAAGGCGGCATTGACATTTATTTCGAGGGCGACTCCATCACGCGTCGGTGGGGAGCAACTGATTATCCGAACTTTCTCGCCAACTGGAACACGAATTTCTTCGGATGGAACGCGGCGGATTTCGGCTGGGGAGCGGACGCCATTGAAAATATTCTCTGGCGGTTAGAGAACGGGGAATTGGACGGCGTGAATCCAAAAATCATCGTGCTGCTCGCGGGAATCAACAACGTGGGAGCATGGCCGGGTGACGATGCCAAAGTCGAGGACATCACCCGAGGTATCAAGGCTGTCCTGGCCGTTTGCCAGCAGAAAGCCCCCGGTGCGACGATTATTTTGACCGCCATTTTTCCGCGCAACGACAACATGGCCGTGATCCCCACCATTAACAAAATCAACGACAACCTCGCGCGGCTTGCCGACGGGAAAAAGATCCGCTTTTTGAACGTGAACGACAAGCTGGCCGACAAGGATGGCAAGCTGTTTGACGGGATGGTGAACGCGGGCGACAAACTGCATCCCACCGTCAAAGGCTACCAAGTGTGGGCGGACGGTTTGAAACCGATTTTCACTAAACTGCTAGGGCCACC
>DMQW01000464.1:6368-6564 GCA_003455565.1 Limisphaerales bacterium | reverse complement strand
AAATCACCATCGTGTGTAAATACATTGTATTGACATTGCATGGGCGATTCATTTACAACTGATCCGTTATGGAGTTCGATTGGAATAATCCGCCTTTTGAGCTTGGTTCTTTGACCCAACGGGAAATAGAAGAATCGTTTGAGGATCCGTTTGCGGCGCGGTTGATGCCGGATTCACCACGGTTTGGCGTGCAGGC
>DMQW01000464.1:5662-6175 GCA_003455565.1 Limisphaerales bacterium | reverse complement strand
AGATTTTTCAATCTCGGCATGTCGGCGGCCGGCATCGGCATTTACAGCGTTTATCGCACCAACGGAAAACAGGTGCGCGTGTTGCTGGCGCGGACGTTCGAGCCGGAAGAACGGTTTTTCTATCAGAAAAAAATGAACCAGACGCTTTCGTGAAGAATCGTGTCTGGTCAGACCGGGTCAAACCCAGTCAAACCGGAATTTTATCATGCGCACATTTGCCAACTGGGAAGACGTGCCGCTCTTCGACAGCGACGATGCGGAGGCGGGTTTTTGGTCGGAGAACCGGCCGGACGTGCGGCTCATGGAATCGTCCGTGGCCGGCCACGCCGAGGCGTCCGAATCCGTGACGGTGACGCTGCGTTTCGACCCGCGCATGCTGGCGCGCATCAAGCGGCTCGCGCGGATGCGGTTTTTAAACTACCAGAGCATGGTCAAACAATGGTTGAGCGAACGGATGGAACAGGAATTACGCGACCGCTGAATTTTATGAAGCTGAATTCTAAAAATACAATC
>DMQW01000464.1:0-5407 GCA_003455565.1 Limisphaerales bacterium | reverse complement strand
TTGATTGAACTGCTCGTCGTCATCTCCATCATGGGGATCCTGGCGGCGTTCACCATCCCGGTGTTGAAAGGCGTCAAGCGGACGCAATATCGCAATACCGCGCGGGCAGAGCTTGAGCAGATTGCCACCGCGCTGGAACGCTACAAGGCGGCCTATGGCGCGTATCCGCCAAGCAATCCGACCAATTCGCTGGTCAATCAACTTTACTTTGAATTATCCGGCACGACCAATGACGGCACTTACTACACCACCCTTGATGGCACTGCGCAAATCAACGTGGGTTCTGTGAGCCATTTTGGCGTGGGTGGTTTTGTGAACTGCAACAACCGTAATAAAGCTTCTGCCGAAGATTCACAGTCAGCCAAAAATTTTCTGCCGGGTCTCAAGGCCAATCGCATCGGCACGAACAGTGCGGGCGACACGCTCCTCCTCACCTCGGTGCGCGGCCCGGACGTTTCCTATCGGCCGATTGGCGCTCTGGACGTGAATCCGTTCCGTTACAATTCTGCGAACCCGACGAACAATCCGAACTCCTATGATTTATGGGTTCAGCTTGTGATCGCCGGCAAAACCAACCTCATCTGCAACTGGACAAAACAAGTGCAGATTAACAGCCCATTGCCTTGATTTATGCGGACCGCGCCCGACCGATTTTGGAAACGCCCGGTGGCACTGGCGGTTGAATGGCATGATTCCATGTGGTGTCCGGCCATTGTCACCCGCACGTTGCGCCGTCCGGCGGTCACAAAACCGTTGCTCGTGCCGCCGATTTTAGCGCATCCTGGACGCCAGACCATTTTTACCAAAGCCATGAAAAATCCATTGACCCCTCTGCGCCGCCAGCGCGCGGCCTTCACCCTTGTCGAACTGCTCGTCGTCATCGCCATCATCGCCATTTTGGCGGCGATGCTGCTGCCGGCGCTGGCGGCGGCCAAAAAGGCGGCGCTCAAACATAAAGCCAAACTGGAAGCGCAGGCCATTGCCACGGCGATTGAAGGTTACGATTCGGCTTACGGGCGCTTTCCGGTTTCCGCCGCCGCACAAAATCAAGCCACGATCAACGCGCCGCCTTTCACGAAGAACGGGGATTTCACTTACGGCGGTAATTTTTTTAATCTTAATAGTGGCCTGATGACCTTCGTGGGGACGCAGGGGCTTCCTTTAACGAATGACGAGGTGATCGCCGTTTTGATGGACATCACCAATTATCCCAGTGGCGCGGCCACCATCAATAATGGACACCAAAAGAATCCGCACCAGACAAAATTCCTGGACGCCAAGATGTCCGGCGATATCACCTTGCCGGGCGTCGGCCCCGATCTGGTCTATCGCGATCCGTGGGGCAATCCGTATATCATCAGCATGGATTTGAGTTATGACGAACAGTGTGAGGATGCGTTTTATTGCTTGAAAGGTGTTTCTCAAATCAGCGGCCAGTCTGGTTACAATGGCTTGGTCAACCCCGATACAGGCGGCAACACCGATAATTTTCGTTTTCATGGCAAGGTCATGGTCTGGTCTGTCGGGCCGCCGATCAGCGGAAAGCCCGTGGTTGATCCGACAAAACCGGCCAATTCCAGCGGCAACAAGAACCATGTCTTGAGCTGGCAATAATTTTTTGTGAAAGCGATTCGTTCATCCGAGGCTGCCGTTGACAGCGGGAAAATTTGCAATTCGCAATTTGCGATTCGCAATTTCCCGGCCTTCACGCTCATCGAACTGCTCGTCGTCATCTCGATTATGGGGATTATTGCGGCGCTCTCCGTGCCGGCGTTGAAGAACCTCGGCAAGTCCAACATCGCCGTCAGCGCCGGACGCCAGTTGCTCGACGACGTGGGCCGCGCGCGGCAGCTCGCCGTCAGCCAGCACACCACGGTCTATATGGTTTTCGTTAAGACCAATTTTTGGATGGCACCCAGTTTCCCCGGTCCTTGGTGGAGCGATCCGAAAACGACTGCCGCTCAGAAAACCGCCGCGACCAATTTGTGCGACAAGCAATTGACGGGTTACACTTTTGTGAGTCTGCGTTCGGTGGGTGACCAGCCGGGGCGGGGCACGGCGCATTATCTTGGGCCGTGGCACAGTCTGCCGGATGGCACGTTCATCGCGTCGCAAAAATTTCAAGCCAGCAACAGTCCGCCTTTCTATATTTCGGCTTACGATCCCAACATCCAAATTTTCGGATTCAGCACCGCCAAGAATATTCCGTTTCCAACCGAAGACAGCCTGCTGTCGTCGTTTTGGAACCTTCCATATATTGCTTTTAATTATCTTGGCCAGCTTACGTTCGATGGGCAGAACCTCGCCCAGCGCGATGAATACATTCCCCTCGCGCAAGGTAGTGTGTCGCCGGCGATAGACGCGGCCACGAAAGCATTAGTCATCCTGAATCTTCCCGCCGGTGCGGCGTCCATTTCAGAAACTCCGCCCGGCAACAGCACCAACAGCATGTATAACATCATTCGCATTGACCGGCTGACGGGGCGCGCCACGTTGGCATACCAGAAAGTGAAATGAAATTGAGGATGATTATGAAAAGAGCGCTACAACTACTGACCGGCCTGATAACGGGCGGTTTTTTGGCCACCTCGACCCTGGCCCAAGCTAACTATTCCACGCCTTACACTTTCACCACCATTGCTGGAACCGCCGGGAACACTGGCGGCAATGACGGGACGAATGGCGGCGCGCAGTTTTTCTCGCCGGAAGGCATCGCCGTGGACACCAATGGCAATCTCTATGTGGTGGACAACAATGAGAATACCATCCGCAAGGTCGCACTGGTCGGGACCAACTGGGTGGTGACCACCATTGCGGGAACTGCCGGAAGCGCTGGCAGTGCCGATGGGACGAATGGTGCCGCGCAGTTCAACGGACCGGTTGGGATTACGGTGGACAGTCTGGGTCAACTGTATGTGGCGGATTATGGCTACAACACCATTCGTAAAGTCACGCCGGTGGGGACGAACTGGGTGGTGAGCACCATTGCCGGAACCGCCGGGAGCGGTGGCCCCGCCGATGGGACGAATGGCAGCGCACAGTTTAATAATCCCTCCGGCATCACCGTGGATACCAACGGCAACCTCTATGTGGCCGATTTCTACAACAGCACCATCCGCAAGGTCGCGCCGGTCGGGACCAACTGGGTGGTGACGACGATTGCGGGAATGGCACAGAGCTATACCAGCGCTGATGGGACGAATCGGGTTGCGCGGTTCTACGGACCGTCCAGCATCACGATTGACGGGCTGGGCAATCTGTATGTGGCGGATACCTACAACTACACGATTCGCAAGCTCACGCCAGCGGGGACGAACTGGGTGGTGACCACGATTGCCGGACAAGTTGGGAATAGCGGCAGCGCTGATGGAACAAACTTCGCCGCACAGTTCTATTATTCAAAAGGCATCGCCGCCGATGGCGCGGGCAACCTCTATGTGGCGGATACCTATAACAACACCGTCCGCAAGGTTGCGCCGGTCGGGACCAACTGGGTGGTGAGCACGCTTGCGGGAGTGGCTGGCATTACCGGCACTAACGACGGCACGGGAGCCAGCGCGCTGTTTTCTTATCCGGATGGCATTGCGGTGGACGGTGCGGGCAACCTCTACGTGGGAGATACCCTGAACAGCACCATTCGGAAGGGGCAGAATGTGGCGGTGCTGGCGGTGCCGAATCTGACGATTGGGTTGACCGCTCCGAATAGCGTGGTTGTTTCCTGGCCCAATCTGGGCAGCTACACGCTGCAGAGCAACGCGGATTTGACGACGACCAACTGGGTCAATTACGGCGGCGCAGTCACGACCAGTAACGGCACAAATAGTGTCACCATTTCACCGCCGGTCGGGAACCTGTTTTTCCGTTTGACGCCTTGAAGTCCAATGAAATTTCGCCCGACAAATAATCGCCCGGACACCGCCGCCTTTACGATGGTTGAGATTGCGATTTGTCTGGCCATCATCGGCTTCGCGCTCGTGGCCATTATCGGCGTGCTGCCGCTGGGCATGAACACCCAGCGCGACAACCGCGAGGAAACCATCATCAACCAGGACGCGACCGTTTTGCTCGAAGCCGTCCGCAACGGCACGCACGGCGCGAACGATCTGACGAACTATGTCTATGCCATCACGAACCACTGGGCCTCCTACAACGTCAATGGAACCCCGACTCTTGGAAAAAACGGTTACACTTATACCGCTGCTTCGCTAAACGGAATTCCCAATGCCTATTATAGCCTCACCAATGGCGCGCACATCGTCGGCCTGTTGAGCACGCCGGAATTCACGGACTTAAATGGCATGCCGATTTCCAGTTTGTTCAATACCGCTGGTTACAGCAACCACGTCGTCGCCTACGTCCGTTCGTTGAGCGGACTCGCTGCCGAAAAACCGCCGCAGGACAACCAAATCATGAAGGAGGACACCTTCAGCTACCGTATTTTGTGCGTCAACGCGCCGGTGCCGTTCGACACGAACAGCGCGTTTGCCGGTTTCAGCAAGCAGCTCTCCGCCAACCTGCATGAACTGCGGATGACCTTTCTCTGGCCGCAACTGCCCAATGGCAAACTCGGCAACGGCCGCCAGACCTTTCGCGCCACCATTGCCGGGCAAATTGCGCGGACCAACGACCTTTACTTCTACCAGTCGCAGTCCTTCACCAACGCGCCGTGAACATGAAATTTCCAATGACGAATTTCGAATTGCGAAGCCTCCGCCCGCTGGCCGGGAACGGCGAGTCCGGTTCAATTCAAAATTCAAAATTCAAAATTCAAAACTTTACAGGCTTTTCGCTCATTGAAGTGATGGTGGCGGTGGCGTTGATGTCGCTCATCGTCATCGCGTTGATGGCGGTTTTCAGCAGCACGCAGAAGGCGTTCCGCGCGAGCGTCACGCAGACGGACGTGCTGGAAGGCGGCCGCGCCGCGATGGAATTGATCACGCAGGATTTGCGGCAGATGACGCCGTCCGGCGGCATAAGCAATCTCAATTCCGGCCCGGTGAACAGTTGGGGCCCGGTGAATTTTTTCTCGTTCGACAATAATACCTACGCCGTCCCATCGCTGGCCTACTCGCCGTTGCAGCAAAGCCTGCCCGGCAGTATTGCGTCGCGGAACAATTTCCTGAATTACTTTTTCCTGCTGGGCCGCGAAAACACCAAATGGATCGGCATCGGTTACGCGGTGTGTTCCACCAACACCACGCAACTGTATCCACTCTACCGTTTCTATGCGGAGACAAACCTCGCGACGCCGCCGCGTGTCTTGTTCAATGACTTCTTGCTCGCGGTCAACAACGGGCAGTGGACGAACATGAGCCACGTCATGGACGGCGTGGTGCATTTTGCCGTGCGCGCTGACGATCCCAATGGCTACCCGATGACGAACACCTACCAGTTTAATTCCGGCCAG
>DMQW01000196.1 GCA_003455565.1 Limisphaerales bacterium | reverse complement strand
AAAATTCCCGCCGCCTGGCCTTTCATCCGGTCGTCCATGAGCAGATCGTGCATCATGGACGAAATTTTCGGATCCAGCGCCAACGAGACGTTCGTCCGGTCCACATACGAAATCGTATACATGACCAGCGCGATCGGAATGATGCGAAGCCACCGCTGTTGGATCATGCGCCGATGTTGTCGGAAGCCAAAGCACCACGCAAAGATTAAGTGATCACGTTTCGAACTTCAGATAAATGACTTTCAGATATTCCGCTTCTTTGAACGCGGCCGGATGATCCGGCGGATGCTGCAAGGTTTTGAATTCCGAAAATTTTCTTCCGGATTTCATCGCCGCCCGCCGCACCGCGTCAAAAAATTCCATCGCCGGAACGTGCGCCGAACATGAACCGGCCACCAAAATTCCATCGCGCGCCAGTTTTTCGATGCCTTGCGAATTCAACCGTTCGTAAGCGCGAATCGCACCTTCATGTTCCGCCGCACGCTTGGCCAGCGATGGCGGATCAAGCACGATCAAATCAAATTTTTCCGCCTCGGACGCCATCCATTCAAATGCGTCGGCCCGCACGGTTTCGTGACGGCACGCGGCCACGCCGGGGAAATTTTGGTTCAGCGCAAAATTCCGTTTCGCTGATTCCACAGCGTGCGCGCTCATGTCGAGATCGGTCACGGATTTCGCGCCACCGCGCGCGGCATAAACGGAAAAGCCGCCGGAAAAACTGAAGGCATTCAACACGCGCCGTCCGCGCGCCAGCGTTTCCACCTCGCGGCGGTTCTCACGCTGGTCGAGAAAGAAACCCGTTTTCTGCCCGCGCAAAACATCCGCTTCAAAGCGCAAGCCATTCTCCAAGAAAATAATTGGAGCGCCGAGCATCGTCTCGGCCCGTTGAGAAAAGAGGATTTCCCCATCGCGCCGAACCGGAGTTCGGTGTTCCGCAGCCGCCTGGATGTTCCGGCTCAAACGGAGAACGATTCTTTCGCACGGCACATTTTCTTTGAGCAGTGTAAGCATTTCATCCAGTCGCGGCAGCCACGCGGCGGTGTAAATTTTCAACACCAGGGTCGTGTCGTAATGATCCAACACGAGGCCGGGCCAGCCGTCGCTTTCGCCGTGAATGAGCCGGTAGCCAGTGGTTTGCGCATCAAACAAATCACGGCGGCGGGCGAGCGCCTGCTCCAGTCGTGCCTGCCACCACGCGGCGTCAATCGTCTGCGGTTTGCCTGCGTGCAAAATGCGGACGCGAATCGGCGAATCGGGATCGAACAAACCCACGGCGAGAAATTTGTCTTTGCGGTCGTAGATGACGGCAAGTTCGCCGGACGCCCCGGCGCGATTCAATTCATGGATGCTGTCGGCAAAAAGCCACGGATGGCCGGAACGCACAATGGTTTCCGCTGCCGCCGTGATGCGGAGACGCAAGCGGGTTGCTGCGGAAATATTTTGGGCCGTCGAAGGATTTTTCATCGGCAACTTGATTTCTGGCGGAGCGCGGCGTTCACGCCGCTTCAACATCCAAGTGGCTGGCGACGTTGAAGCGGGCTGAAGCCCGCGCTCCAAAATAAAATCACTCCAATCCGCTCGCCTTGCGGGCGCGTTTCAAAACTTTCTGCGCCAGCGTGCGCGCCTTCGTTGCACCGTCTGCAAGGACGCTGTTGACGTAATCCAGATTGGCCGCGAGTTCGGCGCGCTTCTTTCGCGCGGCGGCGAAATAATTCCAATAGTTCTCGAACAATGCCTTTTTCAAATCGCCGTAGCCGAGGCCACCCGCGCGCAGGCGACCCTCAAAATCGTTTCCGACTTCGGCGGGCGCGACGAGCTTGAGCAGTTGCACGGCGAGGTTTTTTTCCGCGTCGGGCTTTGGCTCGGCGGGTGGGCGGCTGTCCATCGTGATGCCCATGATTTTTTTGCGGATGACTTTTTCGTCGCCGAAAATGTCAATCGCGTTGCCGTAGCTCTTGCTCATCTTCTGGCCGTCGGTGCCGGGGACGACGGCGACTTCCGCGCGGATTTGCGGTTCGGGAATCACGAAGGTTTGGCCATAGTGTTCGTTGAACTTGATGGCGATGTCGCGCGTGACTTCGACGTGCTGCTTCTGGTCGCGTCCGACGGGAACAATGTTGGAATCGTAAATCAAAATGTCCGCCGCCATCAAAACCGGATACGCGAACAGACCGTGGTTCACGGGAATTCCCTTGGCCGACTTGTCTTTGAACGAGTGACATTTTTCGAGCAGGCTCATCGGCGTGAGCGTGGAAAGCAGCCACGCAAGCTCGGTGACTTCCGGCACGTCGGACTGCTTGAAGAAAACGGATTTCTGCGGATCGAGGCCGCACGCGAGAAAATCCAGCGCCACGTCGAGCGTGTTTTCCCGGCGTTGATCCGCGTCGAAGAGCGAGGTCATGGAATGATAATCCGCGATGAAATAAAATGCCTCGCCCTTTTCTTGAAGCTCAATGGCGGGGCGCATCATCCCGAAATAATTTCCAAGATGCAGCGTGCCGCTGGGCTGGATGCCTGACAAAATTCGCATGGGCAAAGGCTATCAGCGAATGAGGAAAACTGGAAAGCAGGAAAACGCGCCTAAAATAAAACCGGCTGCCGAACCGAAGTTCGGAAGCCGGTTGAAAATCAGCGGTGGAGATCACCACCAAAACGGATCGCCATTTCCGTCGGTGCGAACCACAAAGGGGTTAACTTTGTCTTTGAACTGATGCCACACGACATGACCGTCCTTGAACCCCTCGCATCCACCCAATGGCATCCCGTTTTTTATATGCGGACTGGTGTGGGTATAAGTCGTTCCAGCGGGGTGTTGGAACCCTCCCCCAATGGAAGTATAGTTGTTGCCCGGATTGGAGTAAGCAGGAGTCGCAGTGCCAATGCTAAGTATGGCATCAGCCACCAATACCTTGTCTGTAACGGGCATTAAGACTCCCCCAACGGATTCAGCTTGCAAAGTCTTGTTCCGGTTAGTGATGGCCAATTTACAAGGGTCATTTGCCGTGCCAATGACACCAGGACCGGCGTTGCTGGAAAAAGCAAAAGCATATCCGGTAACATGGAAATCTCCGGCGGCCGGCACAGGTCCCGATATTGCAAAATTCCACAGGGTTGAAGCTTGCCCATACAGCGGAATCCCTGATCCGCCAGCCCAATTTTCCACGTCGGTAAATTTCGGCTCTGTGCCTGGGTCATAAAAACTCTTCTTCGTCAGTCCCGAACTCAGCATCAATTGCGCCGGCGCATCCGGCATATCCCAAGCCCATCCAGCACCTTGGTTCACAAGATACACTGGCAATTTATCTTTGAAATCAACCGCATAATTATTAAGCGCGATTACGATTTGATGAAGGTTGTTCACGCACTGGATCCGCTTGGCCTTTTCCTTGGCCGCCGACAGCGCCGGCAACAGCATGGCGGCCAGAATGGCGATGATGGCGATGACGACTAGCAGTTCAATCAAGGTGAAGGCTTTTGACGACGGGCGCGATGATGTCATTTGTTTCATGGGCAACATTTCGTTGGGTTCTTTAATTAAGAATACTATCAAATTGCCATTAGGCAACAAAAAAGTAGTCACCAGAATTGTTGATGACTGCTTGAACCGGCAAACCGGGAGAAGCTGATGGGGCTGCGTCCACCGCCCAATCGAGGGATTTGATTGGAAGCGTCCGCCAAAGGCTGAAAAGGTTTTTACTTGGAGGCAACCAAAGTCCCCCGCACCACTTCCCATCGCTGCAAATCGTGTCCCAACTCGCTCGGCCAGTTTTCCTCGGTGCAGGTCATGAACACCTGGCCGTTCGTTTTGCGCGCCTGTTCCAGCAACGGCAAAAATCCGCTGCGACGTTTCACGTCCAGTTCGCCCATCACGTCGTCAATCAGCAGAATCGGCGGCGAACCGTGGATGCCGGCGAGAAATTCCGCCTGCGCCATCTTCAAGGCGATGGCCAGCGTGCGTTTCTGGCCTTCGCTGCCGAACTGCGCGGCGGACTTTTCGTTGAGCAATAATTGCAAATCGTCGCGGTGCGGCCCGACGAGCGTGGAGCGGAAAGTTTTCTCGCGCGCCCGTGACTGCGCGAGTTCCACGGCGAAATCATTTTTCACGCTCGGCTGGTATTCGATGCGCAATTCCTCCGCGTCGTTGGAAATACGGCGATATGCCAGCCGCGCGAGCGGGGAAAATTTCGGCACGAGTTCGCGGCGGGCGCGGATGATTTCATTGCCGAGCTTCACCAGTTCGGCGGAAAAACTTTCCAGCGCAGCCTCGTCGGTGGTGCGTTGCTTGAGCAGCGCGTTGCGGGCGCGGACGCTGTGCATGTAACGCTGGAGCAACGGCAGATAGCCCGGTTGCGTCTGCGCGAGCAGCAAATCCAAAAATCGCCGCCGGGCGCGCGCCGTGCCTTTGACGAGCTGTAAATCTTCCGTGCAAAAAACCACCGTGCGCAGCGCGCCGAGATAGTCCGTCAATTTTTTCACCGGCTGGCCGTCGAGCGACAGATTCCGTTCGCGCGCCGACCAATACATTTTGATCTCATGCTCGCCCTGGCCGATGACGTTGCCACCGACGAAATAACCCTTCTGCCCGTGCCGGATCATCTGCGCGCCGCCGACGCCGCGAAATGAGCGCAGCGTGGCCATGAGATAAACCGCTTCGAGGATGTTCGTCTTGCCCTGCGCGTTGTCGCCGAGCAGCAGATGGAAGCCGGGCGCAAAATCCACGTCCAACCGCGCGTAATTGCGGAAGTCCCGGAGTCGCAGATGGGCCAGATGCACGCGGAGAAAATGAATTATGCCGGGGAAATCGGCGAGTTTTTTCGCGTTGGAGTTCAAGCTTCAGCTTGGCTTCGCGTTGCAGCCATAGGTCGTGTGCGGCACGGGCGTGCGGGAGATGCCTTCGGGCGTGGGGCGCCGGACACGCCGGGCGCGCGGCAGATGGCCTGGTTTTCCATGCGCGGGAATTGTTAATCGTCGCGATGAATGAAGCAGGGCGGAGCTTCAACCCGCCAGCAACAGTTCTTGATTCCGCACTTTTTTGAAGGCTTTGTCACCATTTTTGGTGATGGACAATGGCGCGGTTGGGAGTAGTGTTAGTCAACCAACAATTCAACTGCGTGGCAAAACTGTGCATTCAGAAATGTTGTTTTATTACAAAACAAAGACATTAATTGATAAATTCCATGTCAAAAAACACACCCACAAGCTCCGGGCATCAGCACGCGCACAACTCGCCGTCCAGCCGTGCCGCGTTCACGTTGATTGAACTTCTGGTGGTCATCGCCATCATCGCCATTTTGGCGGCGATGCTTTTACCGGCGTTGAGCAAGGCCAAAATGCGCGCCCAGCAGTTGAAGTGTATCAGCAATCTCAAACAGCTCACCCTGTCCGGAATCATGTATGCCAATGATACGGGCGGTTTCATTGGGTATTCAGACCCGAATCTGCCCGGATCATTGTGGATGGGAACCTTGGTTAACTTGTATTCCAAAGTGGACGCCGTCCGCCTTTGCCCCGTAACGAAGGAGCCCACCCCGTTGCCTACGGTTAACACGGCTGGAAATTGCGAGACCGCTTGGGCGTGGTATGACAACGGAAGCGGCCCTCCGGCCCATCCAGCCAAGACCTATTCCGGCAGCTACGCGATCAATGGCTGGCTTTACAGGTTGGCCCCTGGCCAAACCGACTGGAGCGGGAGGGGCAGTTCATACTATTTCGGAAAAGATTCAGCCATCAGGAACTCGTCCCAGACGCCATTCTTTATGGACTGCGAGTGGGTGGATCTTTGGCCTTGGGAAACCGATCCGCCCAATACGGACTTGTATAACGCTGGCGGCACCGCCAATCCCCCAACGATTGGCCGCTGCGTGATGCCCCGGCACGGGTGGAAAAACCCGGCCGCTGCGCCGCGAAACTTCACCCCGACGACGCAGGTTTTGCCAGGTTCAATTGATATGGGCATGGTGGATGGACATGCGGAAAACGTAAAACTCCAAAAGCTGTGGAGATACGATTGGCACCTTAATTGGAATATGGCCATAGTGAACCGATAAATGCGAACCGCAGAAGGTTTAGTCCATATTCTACTCAAGAAAATTGACATTACCCAGCCAAGGGCCTTTGAATCATCGGTAATATGCCGTTGATTTAAAAACTCGACTACACCAACGCTAGTCTTTTTAGGCTGGTGTATTTTTGCCAAATTGTCAGCTGGTTGTTACGGTAGCCGCTTGTGATTCCAAGCTTCATTCCCGTTCTCAAAAATGTTTTCATGGCGCATGGCACCGTGCGTGATTTTTGAAGACGAGCATCTGCTGGTGGTTCACAAACCCGCCAGCTGGAACACGCACGCGCCCAGCCCGCACGCCGGCGAGGGCATTTACGACTGGCTGCGGCATCGCGAACCGCGCTGGGCCACGCTCGCCATTCTGCACCGGCTGGACAAGGAAACCAGCGGCATCCTTGTCTTCGGCAAAACACCGCTCGCCAACCGCTCGCTCACGGAGCAATTCACCGAACGCCGTATTCGCAAAAAATATCTCCTGCTCACCGACCACGTCGTGCCGCCAAAAGAATTCACCGTCAAAACCGCGCTCATCCGCCTCGGCGAAAAATACGCGAGCCGCCCCGGCGGAGAAATTGCGGAAACAAAATTCCGCAGGCGTCGAGGTGACGAGACTCAAATTAAAATCGGCAATGAATTAGAGACTCCTCACGTCGTCACCTACAACTGTATTGAAGCCTCGCCGCTGACTGGCCGCACCCACCAAATCCGCGTCCACGCGGCAGAGAGCGGATTCCCGATTCTCGGTGACACACTTTACGGCGGCACACCGGCGGCACGCGTTTTTTTGCACGCGACGGAAATTTCCTTCGCGCATCCGGCCACCGGCGAGCCGGTGACATTTTCCGCCCCCGCAAATTTTGCAGGAGACGAGGTAACGAGTCTCATTTCTTCAAATCCGAAATTGTCAGAGCCGCCTGACGTCGGCTCCTACTTTATTAATGGGCGCCTTGCTTTGCGCACCGCCATCATCGAGCCGGACGCCACGGACACCTTTCGCGTGATTCACGGCGCGAGCGATGGCTGGCCCGGCTGGTTCGTGGAAAAGCTCGGCGACTTTCTACTCTCGCAATCCGAGCAACCCTTGAGCGCCAAGCAGAACGAAGAATTGTTGCGGCTCGCAAAAATCTTCACTGTGCGCGGTGCGTATCACAAAATCCTTTCGCGCCAGATCCGGCGTTCCACCACGACCAAAGCCTCACCGCAACTCGTCTTTGGCGAAGCCGCGCCGGAGCGGTTTGAGATTTTAGAGAACGGCGTCCGCTACGAGATGAGTTTCCACGAAGGCTATTCCGTCGGCCTGTTTCTGGATCAGCGCGACAATCGCCGCCGCTTTCTGACCGGCCATGTCGCGGCAGACTTCCCCCTTTTCAAATCGGAAATCTTAAATGTGTTCGCCTACACCTGCGGCTTTTCCGTTTGCGCGGCGCGGGCGGGTGCGCGGACAATGAGTCTCGATCTCTCGAAAAAATATCTCGAATGGGGACGGCGCAATTTCGCGCTGAACGGCCTCGACCCGGCGGCGCACGATTTCATTTACGGCGACGCGTTTGACTGGCTGCGGCGGCTGGCGAAGAAAGGCCGCGCGTTCGACGCCGTGGTGCTCGACCCGCCGACGTTTTCGCAATCGAAGGAACACGGCACGTTTCGCGCTGAAAAAGATTACGGCAAACTCGTCACCGCCGCGCTGCCGCTGGTGAAGGCGGGCGGAATTTTGTTTGCCTCGACGAACGCGGCGGACTGGCCGCCGGAAGAATTTCTCGCGGACATTGAAATGGCAGTTCACGCGGCGAAGCGGAAAATTCTCCAACGGCATTACGTCCCGCAGCCGCCGGATTTTCCCATCAGCCGAGCCGAGCCGGCGTATTTGAAAACGGTGTGGTTGAGAATTGGATGATTATTCTCCAGAAGGTGGTGACAAACTGATGCTGGGAGAAATTGGCGCGCCAAAATTAGGTGAACCGTCGGCATTCCAAGTGAAGCGCTGAATGCGAACGTCACGCTTGCTCGTGCCTTGACCAATGTGTGCGTGATAAACAATCCAGTCCTCCTTGCCGTCCGGCGATTTGACGAACGAACAATGTCCCGGGCCGAACACGTCGGCGGTATGCGCAAAAACCGGCTCCGGTTTTTTGACCCACGACTGCGGATTCATCACGTCGCCGCCCGTCCATAACAGTTGACCGAGACAATAATTGTCGTCCCAAAAACCGCTCGCCGAATAAATGATGAATAATTTGCCGTCGTGCCAGAGCGTTTCCGGTCCTTCGTTGATGTGCGGGAAATCACGCTGCTCCCATTTCCGGTCGGGCTGCGAAATGCAGACGCGTTCGCCGCTGATCGTCCATGGATTGCTCATGGGCGCGATGTAAAGATTTTGCACGCCATCGTTGGTGCCCGGCCAGCCTGGCCAGATGAAATAAAGTTTTCCGTCGGGCAGCTCCAGAACCGTGCCGTCAATCGCCCAACGGTCGGTCGGCGCGGCAATTTTGCCTTTGAAATTGAACGGCGCTTGTGGATCGGCGGAACTTCCTTCGAGCACATACATGCGATGATTGGCATTGTCGCCGTCGTCCGCCGCGACGTAGATATACCATTTGTCTTGGAGAAAATGCAGTTCCGGCGCCCAAATCTGTTTGGAATGGGCGGTGCCTGCGGATGCGTGCCAGACGCATTGCCAATGATCAACGCCGATGTCTTCCAAGCGCGCCGCGCGATTCACCCAGACACCATTTGAGCCGCCATCCGGGCGCGATTGGCAGAGAAAATAGTTCGTCTGCCAGCGAATGACCCACGGATCCTGACCGCGCGCAACAACTGGATTTTTAAAAACATGATTCGTCGCTTCGCCGTCCGCAAAAACGGAATTGATGCCGGCCAAAGTCAAAAAGACGGCTAACGTAAAATGAAAAGTTTGCGAACGTGTCATCGGATGATTATTGAGGCGGAAGGCTTTTAGTTCAAGCACGTGCGTTTCTAAATCGCCAGCAACAGGCGTTTGATTTCCTTGAGGCGGGCCTTGGCTTCCTTTTTGGTGAGGCGCGCAAATTTGCCGCCGAGCGTGATGAAATCGCCGTGGCGCGTGAGCATCAGTTTGTCATCGGCCACTTCGATGGCAGTGACGGATTTTTCGCTGGCGAGAATTTTTAGTTCGGCCACGAGCAATAGCAATTCCACTTCTGGCGGCAGCGGGCCGAAGCGGTCGCGCAATTCTTTCTGTAAATTTTCCAGCGCGGATTTTTCATTCGCTTGCGCGAGTTTGCGGTAGATTTCAATCCGGTGCTGCGGTTCGGTGACGTAGTTGTGCGGGAGCGCGGCTGTGTGCGTAGCACCAGCCGCAGCAGCCACGTTGCGAGACGGGCTTTCAATTTCCGCGCGGCTCGTGTTGGCGGCGCGCTGCGGCTGGGTCTTCGACCACAGCCGCGCTCCGTCGGCATCCGGGTCGGACGCGCCCGCGTTCATCTCCAGAAAATCCAGTGCGACGCGGACTTCGACGCGCGGTTTTACTTTTTCGCCTTTCAACACGCTGACGCTTTGCTTGAGCAACTGGCAGTAAAGATCAAAGCCGACGGCGGTGATGTGGCCGCTTTGTTCCGAGCCGAGCAGATTGCCCGCGCCGCGGATTTCGAGGTCGCGCATGGCAATCTTGAAGCCGCTGCCGAGCGTCGAGTATTGCTTGATGGCGCTGATGCGTTTGCGCACGTCAGTCAGCAGGCTCGCGTGGCGCGGCAAGAGCAGATACGCGTAGGCCTGATGCTTGTAACGCCCGACGCGCCCGCGCAACTGGTAAAGGTCGCTCAAGCCAAAACGGTCGGCGCGGTCAATGATGATGGTGTTCGCGTTCGGAATATCGAGTCCGCTCTCGATGATGGTCGTGGAAAGCAAAACGTCCGCCTCGCCGTTGACGAATTTCGTCATCACTTCTTCCAAATCGTCCGCGCTCATCTGGCCGTGACCGACGACGATGCGCGCTTGTGGAACGAGCGTCTGCAATTTCGCGCGCATCGTTTCAATCGTCATCACGCGGTTGTGCAGGAAAAAAACTTGTCCACCGCGATTGAGTTCGCGCTGGATCGCGTCGCGAATCAGCCGTTCGTCGTATTGCGTGGCAATCGTCTCGACGGGCAGCCGGTCGTGCGGCGGCGTCTGGATGGTGCTCATGTCGCGCGCGCCGGTGAGCGCGAGGTAAAGCGTGCGCGGAATCGGCGTGGCGCTCAACGTCAGCACGTCCACGAG
>DMQW01000274.1:13030-15631 GCA_003455565.1 Limisphaerales bacterium | reverse complement strand
ACCGACGCCTACCGCGAAGAATTTTACCAAGGCGACCTCGCCAAGATGGCGGATGCGAGCGAGTTTCGCGTGAAGGTGAAGTGAATTAATGCGGGCGGATAATTTTCAATCGCTGCCGACGCCAAATCTCACTTTGAAATGCGTCTTTTCGATTTGGAGTGAGACGTTTCAAGCAACGCCACCGGACTCCATGATTCAACCGGTGTAAGCCCGACCTCTTTTAAGACATGCTCTGGAATTTCGAGGGCGTCAAGTCGGCGTGGTTCAACTTTTAGCGCGCCTCCGCCGTAGGACTTTCCAACGAAGACCAAGTTTGCCTGCGTATCCTCGTGGTTTAAGGCACGCCAAAGTTTTCGGACGTATGCTTCGCTCTCGTCCCACGGGAACACACAGAGAAATCCAGTCAGTGGCACTGCGCCTGAACGATTCAGAATGAAGCGACAATCCCTGCGCCCAAGATAAGCAAATAGCAAGCCGGGCACTGTGCGTTCTTCCATGCGATACCAAGGTTTTCGGGTCTCAATCAGAGACCGCTGCGGTAGCCCCATTTGCTTGCCAATTTTCAGATAATCACGAAGTGTCGCGGGCAAGTCTTGCTCTGATTCCCTGCCAAGACTAAGCATCCAAGTGGGACGACCAGCACGATCTAAATTTTCCAAATCTTCCCAAGTAATAACGTCACGCGGACAATCTCTCGTCCTCCCGATAGCACGTTTGAAATAAGATTTGTCAAGATCGTGCTTCCGAATTTGTTCTGCCGTAAGGAAGAAAAACTCGTTAGCTCCGGTCGCAATTCCTCGGACAACTCGCGCGAAAGCGGACAGCGGCACGCCTGCCGATCCTTTCGCGCGCAGTGGACGCGAAAGACCCGTTGCTAATAATTCATCCAGATTTCTATGCTGAATTGTTAGCGCATCACTACCTTCGGTTGCTGTTTCGTCTAGCGCAGACATGATGGCCTCGGAATCTGGCTTCACCACTCGCAACCAGCGCACTTGCTTCGACGGTTGCCGATGCGAAATTAGGAATACCATGGCATTTGTGTCAACGCTTGGAAACGGTGCTGCGCTCTTGTCAAAAGTGATTACCGCATTAATCCGAAACTTTTCTGCCAAGCGTTTCCAGACGACAGTGGAGGAGACGCCTTCACAGACATCAGCGGGAAGCAGGAAAGCCAGTCGGCCATCAGGGGCAAGGTGATCCAAGCATTTCAAGAGGAAATAAATATGCAGTCCCACTCGGCCATCCAGTGAAAATCCGAGGCAGTGTTTCGATAGCTGGCGAAGCTCCTTCTTTTGTTCTGCACTCAACCGATGGTGGCGAATGTAAGGCGGGTTGGAAATGATCGCCGGATAACAGCACATGATTTGTTGACTAATGAAATCACCAATAATCGTGTCGTGCAGTTCCGACGGATTCAGCCCCAGTTTGTAGCTCTCGGCCAACACAACGTCATCAACCTCAAACCCGGCAAAATCTCCAGTGAATCCGGCTTCTCTCGCCGCCGCAAAGAATGTTCCCGGGCCGACTGCGGGATCAAACAGTGTGGACGGACGTTTGGCAACCACCCAAGCAGCCATTATTTTGGCGAGCCATTGCGGAGTCCAAAACTGCCCTTTTTCCCGCAAGGCTTCCCGCTCCGGCCCGCTTGGCGGCAAAACTTGGTGATTCGGTTGCTTTGGTATATTCATCATCAAAATGCTGTGACTGTCAAAAACAATACTTAACTTCGAGTCTATGGTCAACAACGCATCCGTTTTTTATCGTGTTATTTAGCAATGAGCAAACCCAAACCAAACAGACGCGGCTCCAACGAGTTGAGCCAGCGTTTTGGTGAGCGAGTCCGTGCTCTGCGCAAACGCAAAGACTGGTCACTCGAAGAGCTGGCCGAACGCGCCAAGATGCATGTGACCTATTTGAGTTCAGTCGAAAGAGGATACCGTAACCCAACACTGAATGTTTTGGCAGCTATCGCGTCAGCTTTGGATGTTACCCTTTCTTCACTTGTCAAAGACATCGAGGAGGACAAATAAATGGCTGGCCGTGGAATTGATTTTGAACACAAGTTTAAGACGAGCCGGTGGGCTGAAGATCTCCTGCTTAAAAGTCTGCGCGCTCAAACTGAATTGGTCGTGATAAGATTTGATATTTCAAAAGTGAAAGCGGCTCACGAGGTAAAATACGACAAAAGTTTAGGAAAAGAACCAGACTTACTTATTTACAAAACTGCGGATTTGACGGAACTCGAACAGAAGATTTTGGAGGCGGGCGATCTTTCGGAGGAGGGTCGTGAAAAGTTACGACTTGGCGGTGAACTTCATTTTATTATGGCCAAAGCGTCCGCAGCCATTGAGGTGGAATTCTCTCCCTACAAGGCGAGTGAGATGAAGGGAAGATTTTGGAAGCCGAAAACTGCTGAACAATGGGAACGCCGCCCGTTGAAAAATGCCAGCCCGCCCATCGCACCAAACATTTGGGTTAAGGACGAGGATTTGAGCCGGCTGAATGGATGGGAAAACGAATTTGGAGTGCCTATTTTAATTGCCCATCTTTTCGACCAAGAAGGCTTTGCCGTGGCATTAAAAGCGGTCAACAAATTCG
>DMQW01000274.1:5911-12824 GCA_003455565.1 Limisphaerales bacterium | reverse complement strand
GTTCTCTGAAGTTGGATGCGACCAAGTCCGCCTCCAAATGACGACGGGGATTTTCAAGAAAAGCCAGACCTACGACCGAATAGACGCGCAGGGTGCTCGCGAGCAAAAAATCGTGTTCGTTTCAACACCGGCAGTCGCCACGAAGATTGGCGATGTCAAAGACGTTGAAGTAGCGGCGCAGCTTGGCGTGAGCAGCTCAAAGAAGTATGTAACGCACAGCATTTTCTCCGGTGGCCGCATAACTTTTACACCGGAATTCTTATCCATGCTGACAAGCATGAGAGCCTAAGTTCATTTTACGCATTGTTCACTTCGGTTGCCACTTGCTCCAGTAATTCGCCAGCACCGAGCCGCTGATATTCATCCACGGAATGAAAATCGCCGCCGCCAGCCCGACCGTGCCGAGCTTGCCCAACTGAATTCCGCTTGAATGTCCCGCGCGCGTCGTTAGCTTGCTTGCCATGTTCTGGAAAAACCTTTCGCTCATCGCCATCGCGGCCACGTTGTCCGCCTGCCATACCATGAAAAAAGAATCCGGCGGCGCGGCGGATTCCTTGTCGGCGTTTCAGGCCCGCGCCGCCAAATATAATTCCGTCGTCACCATCCCCACGTTCGAGACGACGACCAATGAAATCGCCGTCACCACCCGGAACGCCATCGCCGGGGGCAACGCCGCGCTCGACCGCATCGGCAAAATCACGCCGGAGCAGGCCACGTTCGCGAACACTTTTGTCGCGCTCGACGACCTTGGTTTTCAGGCCGGCCTCGTCAGCGAACGCCTTGGCCTGATCGAGCAGACCAGCACCAACGCCGCCGTGCGCGATGTCGCCACCGACGCGCTCAAGCAGCTTGCCGAATGGTTCGTGGGCATGGATTACCGCGAGGATGTTTATCGCGCGTTGAAAAATTTTGCGGTCACGCAGCCGACACTGGCCGGCGAGGACAAAAAACTTTTCACGGAAACGCTGCGCGATTATCACCGCGCCGGTCTGGAACTGCCCAAGGCCGACCGCGATGAGGTCGAGCGGATGCGCAAGGAGTTGACCGCGCTGGAAACGGATTTTGAGAACAACGTCACCAAGGCGGCGAAATCCGTGAAGTTCACCCGGGCGGAACTCGCCGGCGTGCCGGACGATTTTCTGGCGCAGATCAAGACCGGCGCGGACGAATACACCGTCAAGGCCAACGTCACCTGGCATTACTTGAGCCTGATGGACAACTGCAAGGTGGAGGCCACGCGCAAAAAATTCCTGGTCGAACACGACAACCTGGCGCGCGAGGTGAACGTTCCGCTGCTCGAAAAAATTCTCGTCCTGCGCGACCAGGTGGCGAAAAAACTCGGCTACGCGAATTATGCCGACTACGAAACGGAAGTCAAAATGGTCAAGAGCGGCGGCCACGCGATCAAGTTCCTCGAAGATTTGCAGACCGGTTTGCAGCCGAAGTTCGCCGCCGAGATGGAGGAGTTCCGCCAGCTCAAGGTCAAGGAAACCGGCGACACGAACGCCGTCATCAACATCTGGGACTGGCGCTATTTTTCCAACCAGTTGAAGAAGGAAAAATACAACGTGGACGCCGAGCAGTTGCGTGTTTATTTCCCGTATCAACCGGTGCTGGACGGGATGTTCGCGATCTACCAGCGCATCTTCGGCCTGAAATTTGAGCCGGTCACGCCGCCTTACAAATGGATCGGCGACCTGCAGCTTTACACCGTTGCCGACGCGGCCACCGGCGAGCCGCTCGGCCTGTTCTATCTCGACATGTTTCCGCGCGACGGCAAATACAATCACTTCGCGCAGTTCGGCATCGTCGCCGGAAAACTTTTGCCGGATGGAAAATACCAGCGTCCCGTCTGCGCGCTCATCTGCAATTTTCCCGCGCCGACGAAAGATCATCCGTCGCTCATGTCGCACGACGACGTGGAAACCATCTTCCACGAGTTCGGCCACGCGATGCACACGATTCTGACGCGCGCCAAATACGCGCGCTTCTCCGGCACCAGCGTCCCGCGCGATTTCGTCGAGGCGCCGTCGCAGATGCTCGAAAACTGGGCGTGGGACAAAACCGTTCTCGACAGCTTCGCCGCCGACTACCGCGATCCGTCGAAAAAAATTTCGGCGGAAGTGCTCGCCAAACTCAAGGAAGCGCGCCTCGCCACGGAAGGCACGCGCTATCGCCGTCAGCTTTCCTTCGGCTTGATGGACCTCGCGCTGCATTCGCAAATCAGCGCGACGAACGCGACGGACACATTGGCGCTCTCGAATGAAAAACTCGGCGACGTATTTCTGCCGATGGTGCCGGACACGGCGTTCATCGCTTACTTCGGCCACATCATCGGCTACGGCGCGGGTTATTACGGTTACGCGTGGGCCGACGCGATTGCCGCCGACATGGCGACGGTGTTTGAAAAATCTCCCGGCGGCTATTTCGACAAAGAGGCGGGAATGCGCCTGCGCAAAGAAATCTACGAGGTCGGCGACTCGCGCGACGTGAACATCTCCATCGAAAAATTCCTAGGCAGACCGCGCTCCATCGAGCCGTTTCTCAAACGCATCGGTGTTCAGAAAACCCAATAGCCACCGACTCGATTGCGCATGAATGCTTCTGCCCAGCCGGAAACCAGGCGCTGGCCGCCGCAGATCAAATTCATCGTCGGCAACGAGGCCTGCGAGCGGTTCAGCTATTACGGGATGCGGAGCATTCTCGCCGGTTACATCACCGGCGCGGTGCTGAAAGGCGGACTCGGCCAGGACGCGGACACGTCCACGGAAATCATCCATCTGTTCGTCTTCGCGAATTATTTCATGCCGCTGTTCGGCGCGTGGCTGTCAGACAAATTCATCGGGCGCTACCGCACGATTCTCTGGGTGTCGCTGTTTTACTGCGCCGGTCACGGCGTGCTGGCGTGCAGCGATTTCGTGGGCGGCGGCGTTTACGGCAAACTCACCTGTCTTTTTATCGGGCTGGCGTTGATCGCCTTTGGTTCCGGTGGCATCAAACCATGCGTCTCGGCGTTCATGGGCGATCAATTCAAGCCGGAACAATCGCATCTTTTGCAGAAAGCCTACGGCGCGTTTTACTGGGCGATCAACTTCGGCTCGTTCTTTTCGTTCCTCGTGATTCCGTGGATCAAGGATCACCACGGCTACAGCCTCGCGTTCGGCGTGCCGGGAATTTTGATGGCCATCGCCACGTTCATTTTCTGGCTCGGCACAAAACATTACGTCCGCGTGCCGCCCAGCCGCGAAACGAAGACTGCCGGATTCTTCAAGGTGTTTTTTTACGCGTTCCAAATACGTTTGAAAATCGTAGCAGCCGACGTGAGGAGGCTCATTCTTCCCAAGTCCGCCAGCGAGTCAGAGCCTCGTCACCTCGGCTCCTACGGAAAATCATTTTGGGACGCCGCGCGCAGCCGTTTCAGCGAATCAGAAATTGACGCGGCGAAATCCGTGCCGCCCATTCTGTTCGTCTTCGCGCTCGTGCCGATTTTCTGGTCATTGTTCGACCAGACGAATTCAACGTGGGTTTTGCAGGGCCAAAAAATGGTGCCGGCAAAATTTCTCGGCCTCGACATCGGCGCGGAGCAGATGCAATCCATGAACCCGCTCATCGTGATGCTGCTCGTGCCGTTGTTCACGCTGGGAATTTATCCGCGCCTCGGCCGGTTCGCGTCGCCGCTGCGGCGCATGGCCTACGGGATGTTTCTGGCGGTGGGTTCGTATCTCATCGTCGCCGCGCTGCAAAAACAAATCGAGGCCGGCGCGCAGTTGAGCGTGCTATGGCAGACCGCGCCTTACCTCGTCCTGACCGCCGCCGAAGTTTTGATTTCCACGACGGGACTGGAGTTCGCCTTCCGCGAAGCCGCGCCGGAACTGAAAAGCATCATCATGAGTTTCTGGCTGCTGACGGTGGCGTTCGGCGACCTGCTCGTGGCGGCCATCACCAAAATCTTTGCCAACGGCACGGGCGAATCCTCCGTCAGCACGAACCGTTTTCTGCTCTACGCCGGGCTGACGTTTATCGTGGCGATTTTGTTCAGCCTCATTGCCACCACCTACCGTTACCGCGACGCGGCGGCGGCGGAAGGAAAATAAGTTTGTAGGAGACGACGTGAGGAGTTTCAAAATAATTCCTCCGCCGCGAAGCAAATCATTCAACCGCGAACCACGCGAAATACGCGAAAGGTGGAAAACGGTTTTAGTTTCGTTCGCGTATTTCGCGTATTTCGCGGTTAATAAATAATCCATTGGCCGGGCCGATAATCCTGTAGGAGACGACGTGAGGAGCCTCAAATTTTTGGAAATTTAGTTAGAGACTCGTCACCTCGTCTCCTACAATCAAAAACCCGGTGGTGCGTGGAACCAAAATCATTCTTGAAAGTCACGGGCGACCGAAATAGGGTTGTCCCATGAAACAACAGGATAGGCTGCACAACGCGGCGCACATTACTAGTTAGGCGGCTTACACGTTTATGAAGCGCGCAAAAGGCCAGCTACCGGGATTGATACGGTTCCGAAGGTTTTGTGTTATAGCCTTCGTTTTGTTTGCAGGCGTTTTATCATTTTTTGTCATGGCCGATTTTCAGGAACTGCATCCACAAGCAGTCCATGCCGCTTTGTTTACCGGAGTCATTGCTGGGTATTTCTTTTGTATTGGTTTGCGGACTCATATAATTTGCGCACAGATTTACCGTGAGGCTGACCAGTCTTTTGACCGTCCAGCGCCAGAGTGGATTACACTGGTATTTCTTTTGGCTGCTATTGGAAGTTTGTGTTGGCCTTTATGATTATGCCGCCGCCTAATATGAGGATAGGCTGCAAAGTTTTTTAGAAAGAGTTTCCCCGTTCGTCCGACTTCAGTCCCCACCACTCACTTCACCGCCAGAAATCCCACCAGCGTGCCGGCCAGAACCGCAACCAAAGCGACGCAGGCAAAACAATTCAGTGGCCCAGAAATTTCCTGAGAATTTCGCCGCCGTTCTGCCAGAAAATCAGGGCGACGCCCATCAACGCGCCGCCGGCCATGATGCCGGAAGCGACGGGATAAGTGAATTCCTCCGCCTTGGCCGGTGATTTTTTCTGGAACCAGTGCGCAAGGGCTGCGCCGATAAAAAACAGCACGCCGTAATACCAGTGGAAAACCCACGCCAGCCCGAAGGCGGCGGCGGACGGCAGAAATTTTTGCTGCTTCGGAAACATGACTGGCAGGACGGAAAACAAAATCCCGACCACGCCGCCGATGACGATGGACCAGACTTTCACCGGTTCGAGCGCATCCAGGCCTTTGCTCAAAGCTTTCGCCACGGCCGCCCAAGTTTGGGCGGCGGGCGCTGGAAATTGATCCGAGCCAATGACGGAAGCACTGGAAACAATAATTGTAAACGCAAAGACGCTGACGACGGTGCCGATGAAAATTCCGGCGAACTGCGCGATGAATTGTTTGCGCGGATTGGCGCCGAGCAGGTAGCCGCTTTTCAAATCGGTCAGCAAATCGGCGGCCGAAGTCGCCGCGCCGGCGGTGATGTTCGCGCTCATCAGGTTCACATTCATGTTGCCGGGATTGAGCGCGCCGAACGTGAGTTGCGTCACCTTGCCCATCGCGCCGATGGGTGTCGTATCAGTCTCGCCGGTGACACGGCACGCGACGAGCGCGAGCGCAAAGGACATCACCACGGCCAGCGCGCTTTGCCAATACGGCATCCCGAACGACGCGTGCGCCAGCAGCGCGAGGGCGATGAGCGAAATGATCTGGCCGGCGGCGAACCAGGACATCGGCGTTTCGATGGCCTCCATTTCCGTCGGAATTTTTGCTTCGCGCGAAAATAATTTTCCAAAGCCGCTGAACGCCGACAGGGCGATGCGCCATTGCAGGAAAAATCCGAAAATGCCGGACGCGACCATGCACGACGCGCCGCCCCAAAGCGTCCACTGCACGACGTCGCGGAAGCCGCTGCCGGTGATGACGCCGGCGTGCTGCATGATCGGGACAAATACGGCCCAGCAGAGCGTGCCGCCGAGCAACATGCTGATGCACACGCGCATTCCGGTGATCGCGCCGGCAGCGATGAAAATCGGTTCCCAACTGAACATCACGGTGCGGCCAACCCAGGCCGGGCCGAACACGACGGCATTGAATTTTGTGACCAGTGCGTCACTGGAAAACGGCGCAAGCCGGGCAAAGAGCGCGAAGCCGTCATGCCAGAAATTGTCGAGCGCCGCGAGAACACCGGCGATGCCGAGCGCTTTCGCCGCGCGCATTCCTTTTGCACCATGCGAGTGGAGTGCGCGGAGAGTTTCCGCCGCCGCCACGCCGCTGGGAAAACGGAGTTGCTCGATGTTGATCATCTGTTTTTTCATCGGCACGGCCATCGTCACGCCGAGAATTGCCAGAAAGAAAACCCACGCGAGCGTGAGCGGAATCGAAAGTGCGTGGCCGTTCAACACGATGAACGCGGCGAATGCGGAGATAAGCGTGCCGCCGGTCGAGTAGCCAGCCGAACTGGCGGTGGATTGCATGCAGTTGTTTTCGAGAATGGTCATCGGCGTTTTGACGAGGCCGATTTTCACGAAGGTCGTCCAGATCGCGTAAGACAAAATGCACGCGGTGATGGCCACGCCGATGCCCCAGCCGGATTTCAGGCCGATGTAAAGATTGGTGAGCGACAGCACCGCGCCGAGCGCCGAACCCATCAGCACCGCGCGCCAGGTGAGCTGCTTCATCGAATCGCCGCGCCCGCGATAAACCTGCTCGAACCATTGCCGCTCGATTTCCGCCGGCGTGCCTTTGAAACCGGCGAGCGGCAGTTCAAATTCGCCGGTGGATTTTTCCGCCGCGCCAGTTTCATTAGTTGAAACCAAATTCATGCGCTGCATCGTCGGCCATCGGAATTGACCGGGCGAGCTTTTTTCAGCTT
>DMQW01000274.1:4051-5610 GCA_003455565.1 Limisphaerales bacterium | reverse complement strand
TGCTCGCACTGATCGAGGAAACCGGCTCGCTCGGCAAAGCCGCCAAGCGCATGGGCATGTCCTACATGAAAGCCTGGTCGCTCGTCCAGACCATGAAACCGCTCGTGTTGATGTCGCGCGGCGGCCAGAGCGGCGGCGGCGCGCAGCTCACGGCCACCGGCCGCAAGGCGCTCGCGCTCTATCAAAAAATGGAACGCGACTGCTTCCGCGCCAGCGAAAGTTCGTGGAAGAAACTCCAGCAACTCCTCCAGTCCTGAAGCGCGGCGAACCGTTATATTTGACAAAGTATAACGAAACCAGTTTCTTACGGTCTGGTGACCGGCCTTTCGCAAATTCAAATCAGCCTGCTGTTCGCCGCCGTTTTCGGCGTCGCGTTCTTTTACTCGTCCGTCGGCCACGGCGGGGCGACCGGTTATCTCGCCGCGCTCGCACTTGTGGGCGTCGCACCCGAATCCGCGCGCGTGGCGGTGCTGATCGCCAATGTTCTCGTGGCCGGCATCGCATTGTGGCGTTTCCATCAGGCCGGACATTTTGACTGGAAAATCTTACTTTCGTTCGCCGTCGCGTCCGTGCCGTTCGCCGTTCTTGGCAGTAAAGTCCACATCAGCCCGCATACTTACAAAATCATTTTGGGCGCGGTGCTGTCGGTGGCTGGTCTGATTTTATTGTTCCGCTCGCGCTGGCAAACCGATGATGTGGCCGTGCAAAAATGTTTTCTGCCGCTGGCCTTGCTCGTCGGCGCAGGGCTGGGATTTCTGGCGGGACTCACCGGCATTGGCGGCGGCGTTTTTTTGAGTCCGCTGCTGTATCTGTTCCGCTGGGTGAAACCAAAAACCACCGGCGGCATCGCGGCGGGATTCATCGTGCTGAATTCCCTCGCCGGACTCGCTGGCGCGGGCTGGCAAAAAATCACGCACGCCGGGCCGCTGCTCTGGCTTACGCTGCCGGCGGTCGTCGGCGCGCTGCTCAGCACGCATTTCGGCGCGCGGCGCTGGAGCAGCGTCACGTTCAGCCGCGTGCTGGCGGGCGTGCTGGTTTTTGCCGGCGGAAAATTGTTGCTTGAAGCCGCCGCTTGAAATTTCATTTGTCATGCGCGTTTTATTTTTTGCCCAGACCCGGGACGCCACCGGCACCGCCGAACTGGAAATGAAAATTTCCGGCAGCCTTGGCGTTGAAGAAATCTGGCGCGCACTCATCGCCGCGCAGCCAAAACTTGCTGCCTTTCGCGGCTCGACGCGGCTGGCGCGCAATGGCGAATATGCGGACAGCGAAACAAAATTTTCCGACACCGACGAGGTCGCGCTAATTCCGCCCGTGTCCGGCGGCTAAAATGGAAATTGAAATTCAAATCACCGTGCAGCCATTGGCGGCGGGCCATGGATTGCCGGATAAGTTTTCCGGCAGCGCCGGCGCGTTCGCGGAATTTTCCGGCATTGTCCGCGCCGAGGAAAACGGGCAAAAAATCGCCGCGCTCGAATACGAAGCCTATTCGCCGATGGCCGAAAACGAAATGCGCCGCATCCTCGAAACACTCGCGGAAAAATTTCCGTGCCTCGCCG
>DMQW01000274.1:672-3728 GCA_003455565.1 Limisphaerales bacterium | reverse complement strand
GAGGCGTTTGCCCTGCTCGCCGGTTTCATGGATCGTCTGAAACAGGACGTGCCGGTCTGGAAACGACGTTCATTGACGCCCGCAGAATTTGCCGCCTTAAAAAAATCTTGATTCCCCAAAACCAAAACCGTCGCGCGCCAAGTGCCGATGAAATCATCGCGCTGTTGAATGGCGTTTGCCAGCCGCTGGCCGCCGCGCGCACGCCGCTCCACGAAGCGGCTGGCCGCGTTTTGCGCGAACCGGTCTGCGCGCCGGAAGACCAGCCGCCGTTCGACCGTTCCGCGATGGACGGTTTTGCGATCCGGCTGGACGATGCAAATTTGGAATTCAAAATCGTTGATGAAATCCGCGCCGGCGACTGGAAGCCGCGCGAACTTCAAGCGGGCGAGGCCGTGCAAATTTCCACCGGCGGCGCGTTGCCGGGCGACGGCCTGCAAGTCGTGATGAAGGAAAATGTCCGTGTGGCGGGGAAAATTTTAACCGTGGTCGAACGGGATTCGAATCGGTGCATCCGGTTTCGTGGCGAAGACGCCCGCGCCGGGCAGGTTCTGGTGGAATCCGGCACGACGCTCACGCCTGGCGCACTGGCGCTGCTCGCCAGCATCGGTCACGCAAAGCCAATGGTAACAAGGCTTCCGCGCGTTTTACATCTGGCGACGGGAAATGAAATCGTCCCGCCGGAACAAACGCCGCTGACCGGACAAATCCGCGATTCCAATTCGGTTTTGGTCCGTGCGTTTCTCCGGCATTGGCAAATCACGCCGCAGCAAAAACGGGTGCCCGAAGATGAGGCGGCGGCGAAATCTGAAATTTCAAATTTGAAATCCGAAGTGGATCTGCTGCTGGTTTCCGGCGGCGCGAGCGTCGGCGAACATGATTTCACGCGGCGATTGCTGGAGCATTTTGGTTTTGAAATCCTCGTCTGCAAAACCGCGCTGCGCCCCGGCCGGCCGCTCATCGTGGCGCGGCGCGGAAATCAAATCGCGTTCGGCCTGCCCGGAAATCCGCTGGCGCATTTTGTCTGTCTGAACTTGTTTGTCCGCGTGACGCTGGGAAAATTCAGCGGATGGGCGGCGGAAAACATTTTTCAGCCCGGAACCCTGGCGGCAAAGCTTGAGTCCGGGCGCAATGCGCGCGAAACTTTCTGGCCGGCGCGCAGTGAAATGAAAAGCGGCGAAATGAAACTGACGCCTTTGCGCTGGAGCAGTTCCGGCGATTTGACCGCGCTGGCATTGGCGAATTCGCTGATCCGGGTGAAAGCTGAAAGTTCAGGTCTGGCGGCGGGCGCGGTAGTTGAATTTGTCCCGACAATTTGATTTTGAAACTGAAAATATGAGGCGGCTCACAAATGAAAAATAAATTTTCGCATCTCGATGAAAGCGGCAACGCGCGGATGGTGAACGTCGGCGCGAAGCCGCTTCAAAAGCGCCGCGCGGTGGCGACCGCACGATTGGTCTGCCAGCCGGCGACGATCCGCGCATTGCGCGCAAAGGCGTTGCCAAAGGGCGACGTTTTGACGGTGGCGAATGTCGCGGGCATCCAGGCGGCGAAGCGCACGGGCGATTTGATTCCGCTGTGTCATCCGCTGGCGTTGAGCCACGTCGAGGTGACTTTTAAATTGCGCCGCAACGGGATTGAAATTTTTTGCGCGGCGGAGACGAGCGCGCAAACGGGCGTGGAGATGGAGGCGCTCACTGGCGCGAGCGTGGCGGCGCTGACGCTTTACGACATGTGCAAGGCGGTGGACAAAACGATGCGGATTGAAAATGTCCGGGTGATTGAAAAAGTGAAAGAATGAAAATTGGCCGCATCACCATCAGCGACCGTGCAAGCGCGGGGATTTATGAAGACCGTAGCGGCCCGGAAATTGAAAAGGTGCTGGGCGAAGTTTTTGGCGCGGAAACAAAATTTATCGTGGCGGTGATTCCCGACGAGCCGGAAAAAATTTCCGCGCAGCTCCGCGAACTGGCGGATTCGGAAAAATGTGATTTGATTGTGACGACGGGCGGGACGGGGATTTCCGTGCGCGACGTGACGCCGGAAGCGACGCGCGCGGTGCTGGAAAAGGAACTGCCCGGCTTCGGCGAAATCATGCGCGCACAGTCGTTCGCCAAGGTGCGGACGGCGGTTTTGTCGCGCGCGACGGCGGGCACGCGCGGACGTTCGCTCATCGTGAACCTGCCGGGCAAGCCGACGGCGGTGCGCGAGTGTCTGGAGATTCTCGCGCCGGCGATCCGCGAGGGCGTGGCGCATTTGCGCGGTGAAGATCCGCACGCAAAATAGTTGAAAGACGAGCGTTGATGATTGATAGAAAAAGCTGACAGAAAAAATATGGATTCATTCGGACGCAAAGTTGATTACCTGCGCATCTCGATCACCGACCGGTGCAACGAGCGCTGTCTCTATTGCATGCCGGAAGGCTACAAGGGCTGGGAGAGCAAACCGGATCATCTGACGGCGGAAGAAATCATCCGCGTCGTGCGGGTGGCGGCGGAACTGGGTTTCCGAAAATTCCGGCTGACCGGCGGCGAACCGCTGGTGCGCGGCGACATTTTGGAGATCGTCCGCGCGATGAAAAAAATTTCCGGCGTGGAAATGATCGGCCTTTCCACCAACGCGACCCGGCTGGCCGCGCTCGCCAAACCCTTGCGCGACGCGGGAATCCGCACGGTGAACGTGAGCCTCGACGCACTTGATGCGCAGATTTACCGGCGCGTGACGGGCGGTGATGTGAACGCGGTGATTGCGGGAATCCGCGCGGCGCTGGCGGCGGGCTTTGAACGCGTGAAACTGAACTGCGTCCTGATGCGCGGCGTGAACGAGCAGGAGATCTGGCCGCTGGCGTTGTTTGCGGCGGAACATGGTCTGCCGTTGCGGTTGATCGAACTGATGCCGTTGACACGGACGGATGTTTTGACGGAGCAGAATTTTTTTCCGGTGGGCGATGCGATGCGGTTGCTTGGCCAGCGGGATGAATTGATTCCGCAGCCGGACACGAAAATCGGCCACGGCCCGGCGAAGTATTATTTGCTGAAGCAGACGGGCGCGCTGGTCGG
>DMQW01000274.1:0-407 GCA_003455565.1 Limisphaerales bacterium | reverse complement strand
CGCTGCGGAAATTATTTTTGGAAGCGCTGCGGCTGAAACCATTGGAACATCAGTTCCGTTCCAACTACGCGCCGGGCCGGCCGATGACGGCGATCGGCGGATAAAAAATCATTCTTCAAAACACGGTTGCGGCGCGTCTCACGGCGGTGTCTTGACACGATAAAAACGATTTGACTGGCTAATTATTGTTCCCATTCTGTCTACCCTCTGTATTGGGGGTGGAGCAAAGCTGCTAACGGCGGTTTTCCGCCGCATTCATCGCATGGCAAACCAGCAAACTATTTTTCCAAATAGCGGATGACCGCTTCCGTGCGGGTGCGCACTTGGAGCCGTTTAAAAATGTTTTTGATGTGACCATGCACCGTCCAGACACTGATGCCCATTGCCTGCGCGATTTCCTTGTCCAC
>DMQW01000273.1 GCA_003455565.1 Limisphaerales bacterium | reverse complement strand
CGTTTGTTATAGGGAATTGGTATAAATTCAAGCCCGCCCGCCCAAGCCGTCCGGGTTCAGAGTGATTCGATCCAGTATTTTCATGTGGCCATCAAAATTGCTGAACGCAACTTGCGCCACAAGCGGATGAAAATCAAGTGTGGATGAAATGAAATTAAACCGGCGCGGTGACGGATGCGGATTTGAAATTGTAATTATGGCTGCTATTGCAGGCGGAAGAATTGTGTCAATACTTGGGACTCCTTTGGGCAATTACTGGCTTAACCGGTAAAACTGCTGTGTGCCGGAGATGGGATTGGTCACTGCGTTCTGCCCGTTGACGACGACCGGCACCGGAGAAACGGTGCTCCAGACCGCCGGTGGAGCAAGGTTCGTGGTGGATTGCAACGTGAACCCGGCGGCATTAGTCGGCCACGTCAAAATGACGTTGGCTCCGGAAGGAATTATGGTCAGTAGCGGCGGGATGAAAAGACTGAACACCGTGCCATTGCCCGAACTGCCGCCATACGCTGCCGTCCCATACAGGGTGTTGCCCAATAAAATCAATCCGCCAAGCGGATTGGCCCCATCGCTGTTGGTAGAATTGTTGAGTGTCGTGAAACTATACAGGCTCGTAAAACCCGTGCCATCGGCGTTGACCGCGAACACCGTGCCATTGCCCGAACTGCCGCCATACGCTGCCGTCCCATACAAGGTGTTGCCCGATGAAATCAATCCGGCATACGGTTGAGATCCGTCGCTGCCGCCAGTAAAACCATAAAGATTTGTAAAACCGGTGCCATTGGTGTGAACGGCGAACACCGTGCCATAGCCCGAACTGCCGCCATAAAACGCCGTCCCATACAGGGTGTTGCCCGATAAAATCAAACCGCCATGCGGATTGGCCCCATCGCTGTTGGTAGAATTTAAGACTGCCGTGAAACTATGCAGGTTCGTAAAACCCGTGCCATTGGTGTTGACGGTGAACACCGTGCCTTTGCCTGAATTGCCGCCCGAAGCCGCCGTCCCATACAGGGTGTTGCCCGATAAAATCAATCCGGCACGCGGCCTAGCTCCGTCGCTGTTGGTAGAATTGTTGAGTAACGTAAAACTATGCAGGGTTGTGAAGGTCTGCGCCGTCACCCGACCCGCCGGTATCAAGCCGAGACCGGCGATCAACGCGGGCAGGAGGAATAGATTGATAATAAATGTTTTCATAACGGATTCGGAATTTTGTTTGCCGCGTTTGGACGGCGTTTGGTTCTTATGAAAAACATTTATACGCCTCATGTAATTAAATTACAATCAAATGCGCTGGTTCATGGTAGGGCGGTGCTGTCCGTCTCCGCTCTGCTTCGACGCGACAAGCCGCACCGCCCTGAAATAATTTGGGCGGCGGTCTTTGCAGACGGCCACCAGCGAAAGTTTGAGGACGTGGTCAAGTCGGCGCAGGACGCGGCGGTGCTAATGCTGGTGTATTGAAGATTAAGCCGTCAACAGCGGCACTTTGCCGACGCGCGTGGCAAAGTCGTCAATCTCCGTGATTTTTTCAAAGCCGACGTTCAGCACGTCCACGCAGCCGAGACCGAGGACGAATTTGACGGATTCGTCGCGCAGTTCGTCGCTGTTGCGGTAACGGCCTTCGCCAATCAGCTTCATGCCCACCACGCCTTTGCCGGCGGCGTGGATTTTTTTCAGCACCGGCACAACCTGCTCCGGCGCGGCGTCCATGGAGGCGCCGGTGTGGTTGATGCGGGTATAAACCACATCCGCCCACGGCTCGGTCGCGGCGGCTTCCAGCGCGGCCAGCGAATGACACGAAACGCCGAGCGCGCGGACGAGGCCTTTTTCCTTCAGCTTGGAAAGCGTGTCCATGTAATGCCGCAATTCCGTCGGCCAGTTCGGCGAGGAGACGCAATGCAGCAGCAGAATGTCGAGATAATCCGTTTGAATTTCCTTCAGAAAACGTGCCAGGATCACGTCAGCCTCGGGCCGTTCCGCCTCGGGAATGCCGCCGCTGTTCCACCAGATTTTGCTGGCGATGACGAAATTTTTCCGGTCCACGCCCTTGAGCGCCGGGATGAGATACGAATGGCTGCCGTAAAGGTCGGCGAGGTCGAACATCCGCACGCCGCGTTCGTAGGCGGCGGCGAGCAGTGCCTGGAATTTCTCCCGGCCAAGGCGCGTCTGGTTTGAGACGCGTTGTCCTCCGCGCATACCGGTGCCCATGCAGAGCCGGCTTGGTTTCAAGCCGGTCTGGCCGAGCGGGACGATTTTGTAGGGATTAAACTTTTTGGGGTCGTCGGCTCCGGCAAAGCAGTTGGTTCCCACCAGGAGACCACTGACACCAAGGGCGGAACTTCCGAGGAATTTACGGCGGGTGATTTTCATGGGCTGCACGCAACGTCCGGCAAAACAATATTTCCCGCAAGCAGAAAATTCAAAAATACGGCGAAAACAGCCGCGCAATTGCGTCGCGCAATTTTGCGGGCAGCGAACGTCCGTCCACTTCGGCCAGGGTTACTTCGCGCGCGGTCACGGCAGCACAACATTTTCACGGGCAAAATGTTCGTCTTGAGCAATGGCCTCGGTGATCTTCTGGCGGGCCATACATTCAAGGCTGATGGCATCGGTCAAACTGAAGCGGCGTTCATGGGTTTGCCGGCAGCGGGTGGCCGCCGCTTGGTAAAGATTTTCATCTACCCAAATCATCGTGCAGCGCGGCAGCAGGTCTTTGAGAAAGGCTTCGACGGCCTCCCAGCCGAGACGGCGTTGAATCAGCGCCCACGTTTCATGGACGACATAGTTGGTGGTGAGGAGCGTCCAATTTTCCTTTTCGGCGCGTTCAAACGCGGCCCGCGCGCGGGGGTGAAATGAATCCGTTCGATCAAGACAGGCTTAAAAACCGGATGTGTCCACGAACACGGTCTTCATGCGTCCGGGTCGCACCAAACCTTGTCGTGCAGCACCAAGTCATTCTGTTCGGCTTGAGAAAGCGGTTGGAACTTGCCGGCAAATTCGCCCAACGGACGCGGCTTTCTGAAAGTTTGCGGCGAGTTGGTCGGCAGCAGGCGTGCCACGGGCCGGTGATTTTTTTCAATCACAATCTCGTTGCCGGGAGTCAGCGATTCCACCAGCTCGTCCAGCCGCGATTGGGCATCCACTAATTCGACCGTTTGCATGATCAAATAATGTCACGCGATTCATGTTGGTGCAAGCTGCCGTTTGACGTTTTCACAAATACGGCGAAAATAAACGCGCAATGGCGTCGCGCAATTTTGCAGGAAGAATTCTTGCGTCCACTTCGGCCAGGGTTACTTCGCGCGCGGTGGAAAGTTTTTTCTCAATCACCTTGTCCATTTCCTGCGCGAACCCGCGGCCGTAGCCCTCGACGTTCAATTCAAAATTCAGCCGCAGACTGCGCGCGTCCCAGTTGGCCGAGCCGAGCAAGACCCAGTGGCCGTCCACGATCATCAGCTTGGAGTGGTCGAACGGCGGCGGCGTGAGCCAGACGTGGCAGCCGCGTTCCAGCACCTGCCACCACAGCGCGCGCGATGCCCACTGCACGAACGGCAGATTATTTTTCGCGGGCAGAATGATGTCCACGCGCACGCCGCGCAGCGCCGCGAGGTTCAGCGCGGTGACGAGCGCGTTGTCCGGCAGAAAATACGGCGTGAGGATTTTTACGGAGGTCTGCGCCTCGGCGAGCGCGGCGAGCAGCGTCCAGCGTGCGTTTTCAAAATCGGCGTCCGGCCCGTCGGTAATGACGCGCGCGATGACTTTGCCAGCGGTTTGGAGTTCCGTCTTCAGGCGGTTCGTGTCTGTGGCCGCCTGAAGGCGGAACTCCAAACTTGGAAACCAGATTTCGCCGTCGAGAATTTCACCGGTGGTGAACGTCCAGTCATTCGCGAAGGCTTCCTGCAATTGCGTGACCGCCGGGCCGACGACGCGGAATTGCAAATCTTGCACAGGATGTTTCGGTTGGTCGGCGAGAACATTTCCGTGACGAATGTTGATGCCGCCGGTGAAGGCGGTTTGTCCGTCCACAACGAGCGATTTGCGATGGTTGCGAAGATTGATGGTGGCCACATGCCATGGCGTGAAGATTGACGCGGGTAGAAATTTGGCGAACGGAATTTTTGCGTGGTTCAAGGCGTGGGTAATCGGCGGCCACGAGTAACGCGCGCCGGCGGAGTCAATAAGCACCCGCACGGCCACGCCGCGTTGGACGGCGCGTTCGAGCGCGGCGACAAATTGTTTTCCGCTCGCGTCGTTGTCGAAAATGTAAGTGCAGAGCGTGACGGATTTTTTTGCGGATTCAATCGCGGCGAGCATGGCCGGAAACGCTTCGTCGCCGTTGACGAGCGGTTCGATTTTATTCCCGGCGGTGAGCGGTTGCGTGACGACGCGGCTGACGACGCGGGCGATGTGTTTGAGATGTTCCGCGCCGTCGTGTTCCGGCTCGCCGAGATTTTCGGGAACGGGACGGCTGAAAGTTTTATGGACGCCGAGCTTGAGGGCGTGGCGGCGGATGCGATTGACGCCGAGTGCGAGATAGAGCAGGGGACCGAGCGCGGGCAAAGTCCAGATGACGCCGATCCAAATCGTGGCGGCGCGGGTGTCACGTTTGTGGAGCAGGGCGTGCCCGGAGGCGAGCAGGCAGGCGAAAAGATCAAATCCCGCCGCGAAGTGCGGCCAGAACCGGGAGACTTGATCGAGCCAGTGCATTGTCGGGAAATACTTTTACGGGAAGCACCTGCCGGGCGCGAGGCTTTTTAAGTTGGCGACCCTACCGGGAATCGAACCCGGGCTACCTCCGTGAAAGGGAGGTGTCCTAACCGCTAGACCATAGGGTCGCAAAAGGGCGTGCAATATATCCATCGCCATGCACTTGTCACGCGGAAATTCACGTTTGCTTCGGTTCGTTTCTTCGCGTAGCCTGCCCGCCTTTGCATGAAGATTTTTATTGATGGAAAATTTTACGCCGAACGCGACGCCAAAATCTCCGTGTTCGACCACGGCTTGCTTTACGGTGACGGCGTGTTTGAAGGCATCCGCGCCTACAATGGCTGCGTGTTCAAGCTCAAGGAACACGTTGACCGCCTGTTTTATTCCGCCAAGGCGATCCTGTTGGAAATTCCTTTGACGCCCGCCGGGGTGATGAAAGCCACAGTTGAAACCATCCGCGCGAACAAATTGCGCGACTGCTACGTCCGGCTCATCGTCACGCGTGGCATTGGCACGCTCGGCTTGAATCCGCGCAGTTGCAAAAAGCCGTCCGTCATCATCATCGCCGGCAAAATCCAGGTTTATCCGGCGGAGCTTTACGCGCGTGGCATGGACATCGTGACCGTGCCGACCGTGCGCAATCTGCACAGCGCGGTCAACCCGGCCATCAAGTCGCTGAATTATCTGAACAACATCCTTGCCAAAATTGAGGCGAACAACGCTGGCGTGGAAGAGGCAGTGATGTTGAACGCCGAAGGTTTTGTTTCCGAATGCACGGCGGACAATTTGTTCATGATCAAAAATGGCGCGCTGTTCACGCCGCCGAATTATGCGGGCGCGCTTTACGGCATCACGCGCGGCACGGTGATGGAACTCGCCGAGCAACTGGGCATGAAAGTTTCCGAGACGAACCTGACGCGCTACGATTTGTTCAACGCGGACGAATGTTTCCTGACCGGCACCGGCGCGGAAATCATGCCGGTGATCAAGATTGACGGCCGCGTCATCGGCAGCGGCAAGCCCGGCGCGCTCACGCTCACGCTCACCGAGGAATACCACGCCTTGACGAAGGTCTCCGGCGAGCCGATTTACAAATGACGTGAAGCGTTGAAGCGTTGAAGCGAAAAAACGCGAAAGACAAAATTGAAGGAACAATTCCCGCATTAACTCGTGCATCCCGACACGGAAAAATTTGCCGGACACATGAGAGATTTTGGCCTTTGCTTATTGGGCAAGTCTATCGTGGATGTCACTTTTGCGGAGATGCTAAATCCATACGGTCATGCAATGGGTGCTATAGCTAACTAGCATAACAT
>DMQW01000334.1 GCA_003455565.1 Limisphaerales bacterium | reverse complement strand
GATATCTATTGGCTTTCCTATCACTCTCCGCGTCAAAGCGGCAACGCCGGCACGCCTTATTGAAACGCACATGAAACGGCATGCAAAAAAAATCCTTCTTGCGGTTGCAATATTGGTTCTTATGACTTTGTTTGCCGGGTGCAGCAAGCACACCGATGATACTTCGACACAGCCAGCGGGGACAATTAACGCCGTCCAATTTTACAAGGATTTCGACTTGGCTCCCCCTGAAATCAAAACACTCGTCAACAAGATTATGATGTCCAACGGAGACGGAGCTTTTTCCGATGCGTTGAAATATCTGGACCAGTTGGATGCCAATCCCGCGTTGAATGCTGGACAGAAGAAATCAGTTGCCGATCTCACTGAGCAGATTAAACAGAAATTGGCAGCGAAGGCCGCAGCCAGATAGATTGGTTGCAAGCCTCTGGCCGATAAATCGGAATTGCGAATGCGGTCGGGCTTCCCTCTTTCCACCGAAGCGTGATCTTCCTTAGACCGCTACGGCAACATGTTGAAAATGAAAATCAGTTCGTCGTTCCGCGTTCTTAACGGCATCGCGTATGCCGCGTTGCTGGTCACACAACTTGCGGTCGCCGATTCGCCGCGCGAACATCTTTCACTCGACGCTGGCTGGAAATTCCATCTCGGCGACGACTGGCCGGACGCGCTGCATCTGGAAAATTCCGGCACTGGTTCCGGGCCGGCGTCGGAAAAGTTTTCCGATTCTTTTTGGCGCACCGTCAATCTGCCGCACGATTGGGCGGTGGAATTGCCGTTTGACTGGGCCGCTGATGGCAGCCACGGTTTTCACACGCTCGGCGTGAAGTATCCGACGAACAGCATCGCTTGGTATCGCCGCACGTTTGAATTGCCGAAGGAAGACGAAGGCAAGCGCATCTGGCTGACGTTCGACGGCGTGTTCCGCGACGCGACGGTGTGGGTCAACGGCTGGTGCGTGCGGCATCACGAGGGCGGTTATTATCCGTTCCGCGAGGACATCACGGACGAGGTGCATTATGGCGGCAAGAACACCATCGCTGTGCTGGTGGACGCCACGAAAGTCGAGGGCTGGTTTTATGAAGGCGCGGGCATCTACCGCCACGTATGGCTGGACAAGACCGCGCCGGTGGCCATCGCGCCGGACGGAATTTTTGTGCAGAGCAAATTTAATAACAACATTCCGCAGGGCAGTCCTGAAATCAAAGTCGAAGTCAGCCTGCTCAATGCGCAGACCAACGCCGCAAAAGCGACTGTGAATTGCGAGATCATTTCGCCTGACGGCAAATCGCTGAAACGATTTTCCGAATCGGAAATGTTAAAGCACAAGTCACAAACTGCCGTGAAATTGGAAACAAAAATTTCTTCGCCCATTCTCTGGTCGCCGGAAAATCCGCAGCTATACAAACTTGTCACCACGGTTTCATCCGACGGCAAAGTGGTTGACCAAAAAGAAACCGCCTTCGGCATCCGCACCGTGGGCTTTGATGCGACGAACGGCTTTTTGCTGAACGGCAAGCATTACGAACTCTACGGCACATGCAATCACCAGGACCACGCCGGCGTCGGCGCGGCCATCCCGGACGCGTTGCAGGAATTCCGCGTGAAACAATTGAAGGAATTCGGCTGCAACGCTATCCGCACCTCGCATAATCCGCCCACGCCGGAATTGCTCGATGTTTGCGACCGGCTCGGCATGTTGGTCATGGATGAGAGCCGCTTGATGGGCAGCGATTCGGCAAACCTGAAAAAGTGGGACAACCAAATCCGCCGCGACCGCAATCATCCGAGCGTCGCGCTTTGGTGCATCGCCAACGAGCAATTCGCCGTGCAGGACTCGCCGCAGGCCGCCAACGTCGCGCGCTCGATGCAGGATTACGTCAAACAACTCGACCCGACGCGCCCCGTCACTTACGCCTCGCCGGAAGACGACGTGTTCCGCGGCATCAATTCCGTCATCGAAGTGCGCGGCTGGAATTATCACTACGGCCCGCAGATGGACAGATATCACGCCGAACATCCAAGCCAGCCGAACGTCGGCACCGAGCAAGCCAGCGTCGTCGGCACTCGCGGCATCTACACCAACGACCAGTCGCACGGTTACGTCGCCGCATACGATGTCGTCTGGCCGGGCTGGACCACAACCGCCGAAAGCTGGTGGAGTTTCTTCGCCGTCCGTCCGTGGCTCTCCGGCGCATTCGTCTGGACAGGCTTTGATTATCGCGGCGAGCCGACGCCGTATTGGTGGCCGTGCGTCAACTCGCACTTCGGCATCCTCGACACCTGCGGTTTTCCAAAGGACGTTTTTTATTACTATCAATCGTGGTGGACGACGAACACCGTGCTGCACCTCGCGCCACACTGGAACTGGCCCGGTCGGGAAGGTCAGGAAATTCTCGTCCAAGCCTTCAGCAACTGCAAACAGGTTGAACTCTTTTTGAACGGTGCGTCGCTTGGCAAACAAACGATGAAGCCAAATTCAAAATTGAGCTGGCAGGTGAAATACGCGCCGGGAACATTGAGCGCGAAAGGCTTTGACGCCGCCGGCAACGTCATCGCCGAAACGAAAGTGGAAACCACCGGCGACGCCGCGCAAATCCAACTCACGCCGGATCGCAAAACCATCAATGCCGACGGCCAGGACGTGTCGGTGTTCACCGTTTCCGCTGTGGACGCGCAAGGCCGCACGGTGCCGGTGGCGCAGAACAAAATTAATTTCAGCATTGAGGGTGCGGGCAAAATCATCGGTGTGGGCAACGGCGATCCGAGTTGCCACGAGCCGGACGTGTTCGTTCCGACGGTGCCCGAGCGCAGCGTGGCCCTCGACGATTGGCGCTGGCAGCTTGCAAGAGTTCCGCACAACCGCAGCACGGTGCCGGAATACGCGAATGATTTTGACGATTCAACCTGGAACAAACTCAACGCCAAAACCAGCGGCGGCGAAGCGACGATCAAAACGCCGAACACCACGGCGATTTACCGCGTGCATTTCAAGCTGACGGAAGCCGATTTGAACGGCACTGGCGCGCAAATTTGCTTCAGCGGCTGCGATGACGAAGGCTGGTATTTCGTGAACGGCCAGTTCGTCGGCGAATCGCATGACTGGCAGGCGCAGCCGATTTTTGACATCAAACAATTTGTCCACGCCGGCGACAACGTCGTCGCCGTGGGCGTCAACAACGGCGTCGGCTCCGGCGGTTTGAATCCGAACGTGACGGTGAAAATCATCGGGCACGCCGGCGTCCCGCCGTGGTCGCGCAGCCTGTTCAACGGTCTGGCGCAAATCATCGTGCAATCCACGCGCGACGCCGGCGAATTCAAGTTGACGGCAACCGCCGACGGCCTCACGTCGGCGACAGCAGTCGTGCAAACGCAACCGTGCGCGTCGCGCCCATCGCTGCCGTGAGTGGCGCAACCGAATTGAAACTATGATATTGAAACGGACCAAACTGACGGTGTTCGCATTGGGCTGTTCGCTCGCAACGTCACTCGCACAAAACGCCGCCGCACCAGCTCAGATTCCATATTCCACGATGCAGGTGATTTCCAACGGTGATTCCGACGCCGTCATCGCCGAAAAGGCGGCCAAGGTTTTGCCGCGCGCCAATCAGACGGATTGGATGCGGCTGGAGTGGACGTTTTTTCTCCACTACGGCCCGAATGCGTTTCACGATGTCGAGTGGGGCAGCGGTCGCGAAGAGCCTTCGCTGTTCAATCCCACCGCGTTTGACGCCGACCAGTGGGTCAGCGCGATGGAAAAGGCCGGCGGCAAAATGATCGTGCTCGTTTGCAAACATCACGATGGTTTGTGCCAATGGCAAACCCATTACACGACGCACTCGGTGGCTTCGAGTCCGTGGCTTGACGGCAAAGGCGATGAAGTCAGGGCCGTTGCCGACGCCGCGCACAAATACGGATTGAAGCTGGGCGTGTATCTTTCGCCCGCCGATCTCTACCAGTTGCGGACGAACCCGAAAAATCCTGGCGGCTATTACGGTGACGGCAGCAGCAATGTTCTCTCGGTCATTCCAACCGACCCGAACAGTTTCAAGACGAACCCCGCCTTGGGCCGCGCGCCGACACCGGGTTTCACCAATTACACCTACGACGTGGACGACTATAATCGCTATTTTCTGAACCAGCTTTACGAGTTGCTGACCGAATTCGGACCGATTCAGGAAGTCTGGTTCGACGGCGCAAATCCGGATCCGAGCGTCCATGAAACTTACAATTACAATGCGTGGTATGATCTCATCCGCCGACTCCAACCCGGTGCGGTCATCATGGGCAAAGGGCCGGACGTGCGCTGGGTGGGCAACGAAGGCGGCGTTGGCCGCACCACGGAATGGAGCGTCATTCCTCTACCCACATCGCCCGACCAGTTCCGCTGGCCGGACTTGACGGCTGGCGATCTTGGCAGCCGCGCCAAACTCAAGGCTGGTTCTTATCTTTGGTGGTATCCGGCGGAAATCAACGTCACCATTCTCGCGAATGGCGCATGGTTTTGGGCGCCGCAGAAACATCCCCGGAGCTTGTCGGAGTTGGTGGACATTTATTATCGGTCCATCGGCCGCAACGGAAATCTCATTTTGAACCTTTCCCCCGATACGCGCGGCCTGATTTCCGACGACCAAGTCGAGGCGTTGAGCAAGATGGCGCAGGTGGTCAAGGATACGTTTGCCACCGACCTCGCCGCCAGCGGCAAATTGACTGCCGACAACGCCAACGACTCGCATGGCCCGTCGCTGGCGTTCGACGGAAATCTCGATACTTGGTGGGAAGCCGCGCCGGGTCGCACCAACGCCACATTGACATTGACGCTGCCGGTGCCCGTGACTTTCGATGTCGTTTCGTTGCAGGAAGCGGTGGATCATCGCAGCCAGAGAATAGAATCGTTCGTCATTGAAACGTGGAACGGATCCGCTTGGGTCACGCCGGAACACGTCGCATCAGATACCCTCACGACCATCGGACATCGCCGGCTCATCCGGTTGAAATCGCCTGTCACCACCAGCCAGTTGCGCATCCGCATCACCGGTTCGCGCCTCGAACCGACGCTCGCCGAAATGGGACTCTTCAAGCAATCCATTTACGGCCTGTCTCCTGCCATTTCGGATCGCAGCGCGGACAATCTGGTGACCATCAGTAACGCCGGCGGTTGTAAAATGGTCTATACCGTGGATGGAACCGAGCCGGCAACCAGCTCGCCGGTTTACACATCGCCGATCACGCTGCCGTTGACCGGCACCGTAAAGGCCGCCTGTGTGATGCCGAACGGCAAGCTGGGGATCGTAGCTTCAAAAACCTTCGCCGGTCTGCCGCCCGCGGGCTGGAAAGTGGTCGCCGTGGACAGCCAGGAAATCGCCGGGGAAAACAACAGCGCCGCCAATGCGATTGACGGCAATTCGTCCACCTTCTGGCACACGCGTTGGAATGATGATCTGACATTGCCGCATTACATCACGGTTGACATGGGCACATCCCGCCGGATTGCCGGGTTCACCTATCTGCCACGGCAGGATGGAAACCCCAATGGCACCGTCGAAACTTACCGCTTTGAAACCAGCTTGGATGGCGTCAACTGGCCGACCAACGTCGTTTCCGGCACGTTCGCCAACATTCGGAACAACCCGTCGCTCCAGCAAGTCACGTTTGCTCCCGTCAACGCCCGATACTTCCGCTTCACGGCCTTGCAGGAAATCAATGGAAACGGCTGGACAAGCGCCGCGGAAATCTCCGTCTTGCCGGCCAGCGGGAACGGTGACGGGCGGTGATTTCGCCACGAGAGCGTTTTAATCAAAACTGTAGCCTCACGCAAAGCCCACAACGGCCGCAAAGGAACATCTTTCCAAAAGCTTTGCGAACTTTGCGTGAGGTTAACTGCGGTTACGGTTTAATTCAATTTGCTCTTATGGCTTGGGCGAATCTGCTGATGATTGCAGGTCGAGATCGAGGGCCGCGCCGTCGAACGGGATCACGATGACTTTGCTGCCGTGACCGTCGTTGCCATGATCCTGTTCTTTTTCGACATCAATGGCGGCCAAAGTCATGGCGGCGACACGGCCGTTTTCAATAAAGACCGAAGGGCGTTCGACCTTGTTCCAGTGGTTCACGGTGCCGTCGGGGTAACGGACAATGGCCTCACGGGGGTCATAGGCCACGCCGCGGTTGGTCCAGTCATGGATGCCATCGCGGGAGGTGAGGTGATACGCTATGCGGGTGGACCAGGAGTTGACCAAGATGTGGTAAAGGCCGCCGGAATACCAGATGCACGGGTCTTCGAGGTTTGGGATCCCCTTGGGAAAAACCGAGTCGCCCTGCGCCTTGTAAGGACCGAGGATGCCTTTGTCGCTGATGAAGACTCTGCCGTCGCGTTCAGTGAACTCGAAATTGCCATCGGGACGCGCCATGATCGAGACATTGGAGGCGTGCCACCTGGGGTCGCCGTCAACCGTAATGGTCCCAAGGTGTTCCCAAGGGCCGTTGAGCGATTTGGAGACATAGACCTCGCAGGGTCGGGTTTCGCTGATAACGATGGCATAGCTGCCGTCCGGCAGGGCGAGGGCGGTGACATTGTGCCCCCTGCCGCCCGCGTCGTTGGGCCAGCAGAGGCCTTTGTCCACGTAAGGTCCAAGAAGATTGTCGCTGACCGCGTGAACGGCTTGAGAGCCAAACCAGCCGCCGTGTCCGCGCGCCTGATTCCAGCGGCTGGCGAACATATGATATTTGCCGTCGGGAGCCTTGATGATCTGGCCGTCCCAATAATTCCATTGCTTCATCGTCTCGTCTTCGAGGCCGTTCTTCGAATCGCGCGGCCCGACCGTCGCCGCGCCCCAAACATTTGTGGACAACTCGCCGTGCGGAGGAGTGGGGAGAAAATAGTTGATGAATGTTTTCGGCTGCGTCGTGGGGCTTGTGGCCGGAGTTGTGGCAGCGGCGCCAGGCGCTTGAGCCAGGATTGGGGATGGCAAAAGCGCCAGCAACGCAGCGAAAAGGAAAGCTGGCAGGAGATTCCTGACAAGGAAGAATTGACTTTTGGTGGCGATCAACATGGGATGATGGTAACAGCGACCGATTGGGATGTCTATAACCAGACTGGACTCAATATTCCGTTGAACACTTGGCACTGTTGGCTGACACGTTCCCAGCTAAACGACGTTTATGATTATCGACAAGCTGCCACGAGGTTGGCAGTATGGGTTCATGCTCAACTTCATCCACGACATCCGAATTTTTCTGGTTGGATCTTTGTTATTGCTCTCCTCTTTCACTTCGGCCACCGCTGCCGACAAGCATACGTTCGAGGCGGAAAGCGCCAAACGCATCGGCGGGGCGTCCAAGGTGACCGATCGCGGCGCCTCTGGAGGTCATCTGGTCGGTTTGAGCAAACCCGGCCAGGGAATCAAATTCACGCGCCTGCCGGCCGCGGGCAAATTGGCGATTCGCTATGCCTCGACAAACGTCGGCACCATCAGCGTCGCGGTCAACGACCAGCCGGCATGCAAGGTGAATGTTCATTCATCAGGGGCGCTCACGAATTCTTTTCTCAACGCGATCATTGATTTGGCGATTCCCGCGAAGGCGACCCTGACAATCAGTTTGGCGACGAACGACGTCGCGGCGAACATTGACAAAATAATTGTCGGCGATGGCGATCTCGGTTTGCCGCCGGACATTTGGAACCTGCCGTCGTTGCCGGTGGCTGCTGGACCTTATTCGCCCGACTGGAAGGAGATCAGCCAGCATTATCAGGCGCCGGAGTGGTGGCGCGACGCGAAGTTCGGCGCGTGGGCGCATTGGGACCCGCAATCCATGCCGGAGGATGGCGACTGGTATGCGCGCGGCATGTATCAGGAGGGCAGCCAGCAATACCGATACCAAACCAATCACTTCGGTCATCCGTCGGAATATGGTTACAAGGACATCGCTCACAATTGGGTGATTGACCGATGGAAGCCAAATGAGTTGATGGATTTGTATGTCGAAATGGGCGCGCGTTACTTCATGGCGATGGGCAATCATCACGACAATTTCGATAACTGGAATTCAGCCTACCAGCCCTGGAACTCGGTGAATGTCGGCCCCAAGGTGGACATTGTCGGCACTTGGGAAAAGGCCGCGCGCCAACATGGAATGCGTTTTGGCATCGGCTTTCACGCCTCTCCGCCCCGGACTTGGGGCCAATTCATGCCGGTCCGTTACATCAGCGATAAAAACGGACCGAAGCAAGGCGTGCCCTACGATGCGCTGCAAACGATTCTGGACGGAAAAGGGAAATGGTGGGAAGGCATGGATCCGGTGGACCTTTACGGGCCGGTTCACAACAACAGGGATCCGTTGCTTTCGCCCTTCGCCAATCAATTTATGTGGCGGGTGGATGACGCGATTTCCAAATATCATCCCGACGTGATCTATTTTGACGAGGCTGCGGGCGACACCCTGGTGGATTTGGGCGTGAAGATGGGGCTGGGTTTTCTCGCTCCGCCGCTTGTCGCAAATTACTACAACAAATCCCTGAAGTGGAACGATGGGAAGATGGATGTTGTGATCAACCTCAAGTGCATCGGCGGGCGTTACAACAGCTTCAAAAACAACCCCGAACTGATTCCCATCGTGGAACGCGCGCTGGTCAAGAGCACCGAGGCCGATATCGAGCCGCAGATCATGGCCTATTCATTCCAGACCGAAACCACCATCGCCGATTGGCACTACAAAGCCGGGCAACGATACCTGGACGCAAAACGAATAATCGGACTGCTGATGCAGAACGTTTCGCGAAACGGCACGATGCTGCTCAACCTCACCCAGCATGGTCGCGGCGATCTCGATCCGCAGGTGACTCAAATCGCCAAAGACATCGGCGCGTGGTTGCGGCTCAACGGGGAAGCGGTCTATGCCTCGCGGCCGTTTGAAGTCTGTCAGGAAAATGCAAATTCAATTTGCTACACGCGTAACAACGGCCGGCTTTATGCAGCGCTGATGAATTGGACGAACGGCGCAATCACACTCAAAGCCTTGCGCGCCGGCGGGGGGACTTTAGGCAAAGTTTCCAAAGTCGAACTGCTCGGCTCCGATGTTGCGCTGACGTTCGTTCAAGACGATCTGGGGCTGACGGTGACGCCCCGCGAGGTGGCGCAGCCGCTTGCGGGAATCACCAATCAAGCGCTGGCATCGGCGTCCAGGGTCCTGCGCATCACTCATGACAAGGGCTGGTTCAACGACGACGACCCGGGTGCCATCGCTGCCGGATGGGTTCGCCGCTGCAATCTGGGCACCGGCGACTTCAACAACGACCTGACCACCAGCGACACGCCGGGTGATATCTGGAGTTGTCCGTTCACCGGCAGCAGCGTTTCGGTTATCGCCCCGAAAGAACCGGGAGCCGGTAAGATCGAGATTCAGATTGACGGCCAAACCCGCGCGATGGCGGACCTGTCCACTACCGGCACGCGCCAGGCCCAGCAGGTTGTCTGTGAAGTGACCGGTCTGACTTCAGGAAAACACACCATCAACATTGTCAATCGTGGCCCCGGACCGGTGGCCGTGGATGCCATAGTCGTCCGGTAAGCTACGGGTTCAGTCAGGGGACAAAAAACAGGCGCAGAGAGTTCGGTGCCAATTTGTAAAATGCACAAAACCGGCCCATCGCCCGGACTGGTTCTTATTTCGTTGGCCCTCGGGTCACCTGTTTGTGTTCTGGATCGAACCGCCACTGCCGGAGCCGTCTTGATTTTCCGAACCGCCAGAGGTTTGCCCTCCGCGGCTGGCCCCCGCGCCCTGGTTGGCCGCTGCCCCTGGTTCCCATTATTCGCATCCTCGCTGCGCAATGAGGAGTTCAAACCGCCGCCGGTGCCGCCGGCACCAGCGGTGACTGACGGTGATGGTTAACCGGGTCGAATATGACAAATATCATATTGCGTTCGATCCGCATTTCTGCCAAATTAATTAAAGACATTATAAATCCAAACAACTCAACACTCGTTTCATCATCCAGAAACCCGCAGGCTCGAATACCAATTATAATTATGAAAACAAAACTCCTAGTCCTCGGCGCGTTGTTCGCGTCACTGTGCGCAAGCGTCCAGGGCCAAACCCCAACCCCAGTGTTGCATTTGTCTTTCGACAATGTCAGCGGCACGACCGTGATCAATGACGGCAGCGGTGCGGGGATGAACGGCACGTTGAACGGCGCCGGCGCGACGATTGTGCCGGGCGGCATGTTCGGCAACGCCTTGCAAGTCACCGGTTCTGCCTCCTCCGACGTTTCCTGCCGCATTGCCAGTGCGGTGGTGCCACTCAATGTTCAGGCGGGTAACGCTTGGACGTTGGCCTGTTGGATCAAGACTTCCACGAAGGGCGCCACTTGGATGTATCAAGGTGATGGCGGTTGGGCCTCTGGCAATACGACGTTCTTCACGGCCCTTAACAACGGATCAACGGGGAATAACAGCGACGCGGCGGGTGGTGTTCGCTACGCTTCAGGTTGGCAACAGGGGACCACCACCGTTGACAACGGCGTCTGGCACCATATCGTGTTCACCTGGGATGGCACGACCAAATCGGAGTATGTGGATGGCGTTCTGGAAACCTGGGTGGCGAATGGATGGAACAACAGCGCTGGAACGGGCGCGCAATTCTGGATTGGCGGCGCCGGGAATGGACAGGGTGATGGCCAAGTCTGCTTGAACGGGCTGATTGACGAAGCCTATGTCTTCGACGTGGCGTTGAGCGTTTCTGACGTTAATAAGTTGTATAACAACAATAGCCTTACAATTACGCCTGTGCCGGTCGCTGTGACGGTCAGCCCAGATCGCGGCTTGCGCGGAACAGTTGTCACCGTCACCGCCACGGCCACGCCTGCTTCTGGCACCGCGACGAATGCGGTGGCGAATTTGAGTGGCCTTGGCCTGACGAATGCGTTCCAACTGGTGCAGTCCAGCCCCAATGTCTTCACCAACTCGTTCACGGTCCCCACCAAAGCACCCATTGGGCTGCAGAACGTGATTGTGACTGTAAGAGACACCGAACCGCTCGTTGGGAGCGGCGCCGCCAACTTCTTTGTGCTTGCCGTGCCTCCGACGAACACGATCATCGTGACCCAGCTCACCAGTCAAAGCGCCTATGCATACGACGAGGTCTCCTTCCATTTTGCCGCGACCAACGACGCCCCCAACTCCACCAACAACGCCTTCTTCCCGATGACGTATGCTTGGTATACGAACGGCGTGCTTGTCAGCACCAATCCGATGGGGCCGTATTACACGTTCCTGACCACGCCCGACAATAATAACCTGCCAATCCAGTGCATCGCCAGCGTCGTCGATAACACCAATTACTACAGCAGCCTCTCCGTCACCAGCGCGGTGGTTACGCTTACGGTAAATCCTGGCACCCCTGTATATACCAATGGCCTCAAGCAGGAATTCTTCGCCGGCGCCACCCGCGCCCGCGTTGAAATCGGAAACGTCGGTCCCGGCATCATCAGCCTGGTTACAAATGCCGATTCGGCAGGCGGTTTCGGGGACAACCACGCCCGCCGCTACAGCGGCTATTTCATTCCGCAGACCACTGGTGCTTACGTCTTCTTTGTGGCCTCTGATGATGACTGCGACGTGTTCCTGAGCACCGACAGCTCACCGGCCAACAAACAGCTTATCGCCCAGGAAGGCGGCTGGAGTGGCAAGGACAATTGGCAGACTCCTGGCGGCAATGGCAGTGTTGCCAGCCAGAAACGCTCGGATCAATGGTCTCCTGACGGCGGCAGCACCGTGCCATATTCCACAGGCATCATTCTGGTGGCCGGGCAGAAGTATTACCTCGAATACGTCATGCATAATGGCGGTGGCGGCGACAATTGTGGCGTCACCTACCAGACCATGAGTGAGCTCGCTCTCGATGGGTCCTTGCCCTTGGATGGCACGGCTTCCCGAATGACTGCGGCAAGCAACAACATTGCTGTCGTCACCTGGCCCGGCACCAGTATCAATTGGTCTCTCCAGCCCAAGACGAGCGTGACTGTGTTTGAGGGCCAGAACACCAACTTCTCGGCCATCGCCGTCAGCGATGCGGAAATGACGCCCTATTACCAGTGGTATCTAGTAACCAGCGGCGGCTCTCTTCCCGGCACCCCCTTGACAGGGAATGTGGTCAACGGCACAAACCTTAATATGTCGCTCATTCCTGCCAATTACGACAACGCGCAAATCTACTGCATCGCCAGCACGGAAATTGGCGGGATCTCTGTCACCAGTTCTGTGGCTACCCTCCATGTGATCCAGTCGGTCTTCGAACCTGGCTGGGTTTCAGAGAAAAAATGGCTGGACCAGTTTAATATGGGAGGGCTTGAAGCCGGCACGGTCGGGAATCCCCTCTTCTCCTGTGTGCGGGCCGGTTTTTTGGCGGGCCTTGATAATCCTGGCACCGGCGGTGGCAGTGGCCACGACAGCATGATTCAACAAATCGGGTATTTTGTCGCGCCAACCGCCGGCAATTATGTCCTCTTCATCACCTCGCACGACGGCGGCGATCTGTTTTTGAGCACGGACAATACGGCGCTCCACAAACGGCTCGTTGCCCAGGAAGCAGGGTGGTCGGGCAATTTCGCGTGGAACAGCGCGGGCGGTGGCGGCACCGTTGTCTCCCAAAAACGCTCGGATACATATTCACCCGATAGTGGTGTCACCACACCTTATGCGGCTGGCATCCCGCTGGTCGCGGGTCAACGCTACTACATGGAGGTGGATCACACCACCAGCAAGTGGGGTAACGAGCAGTTCGGCGTGGACTATAGGATCATGAGTGGTGGTTCTGTGACTGCTCCCGCCGATGGCTCACTACCAAACTGCAATGGAAACGTTGTCGGCATGAGCGCCACCCGTTGTTCCTACGTCGCGTTCGCGCAGCAGCCCACCAACGTCACGGTCGCGCCCTTGGGTTATGCCACCTTCAATGCGGCGAGCACGACCGATTCACAATATCCAGTGGAAAGCTCCTACGGCTATACGATTGTAGCGCCCACCAATCCCCTCCTCTACCAGTGGTATAAAAACGGCTCGCCCATCGCTGGTGCCACCAGCATGACCTTAAGTCTCGGACCGCTCATGCCCAGCGACAATGGGGCTCAAATCTACTGCACCATGCGGGCGTTGGGTTACGCAAATGACGCCCTGACCCCGATCTGGAGCAACAGCTTGACTGCGACCATCACCATCTCGCCGCAGGCCGTCTTTGAAACTGGCGTGGCTACAATTAACTGGTGGACGAATGCCTCCGTGGCCAGCGTAGAGAACGGTGCCGTTGGTAATCCCCAGTTTTCCTACACGACGCCCAAGTTTGAAGGTCCCACTGGCAATACTGGCAAGCGGGGCTACGCCACTAGCATGGACGGTTACTTCATCCCGCCCATAAACGGTAATTACATCTTCTTTGTCAACTCTGACGGTCCTTCCGACCTGTTTATCAGCACGAACAGCAATCCCGCAAACAAGCAGATCGTCGCGAAGGAAACTGGCTGGAGTGACCCGTTCCGCTGGACGACAATTGGTGCAACTTGGGGCGGTGGCGGTAGTAGCATTGCCACCCAGAAACGCTCGGATCAATACACGCCTGACGTGGGCGTTACTTACCCAGGCAATCCAGGATCCATCGGTGGCATTCCCATGGTTGCCGGTCAAAAGTATTACATGGAAGGCGTGCATCAAGCTGGCGGAGGAAACGACCACATCGAAGTGACCTACATTGTGGCTGGCGATGCCGATCCAGTGCTGGGCAGCGACAGTATGCTGACCGGGGATCTGATTGGCACCTATTTCCCACGCATTCCGTGGGTGGCCTTCCTGCAACAGCCGACGAATCAGACGGAGTTGAGCGGCACTCCCGTCACCTTCACTGCCCAAGGAACCAATCCGCCGTCCGTCTGGATCGGCACGACCGGCAATCCATGGAATTGGATGTCCAATCCGAACACTGTTTCGGCCCAGTATCAATGGTATGAGAAAACCACAGCCAGCGGAGCTTTCGTGTCCATCCCGGGTGCCACATCCAGCTCCTACACGTTGCCTTATGCGCTGCCCTCGGACCAAAACGCGCAGTTCGTCTGCGCTCTCCATGCACTCGGTTACTCGGATGACTCGCTCAACCGTATCTACAGCAACAGCGTCGCTGCGGTTCTGACCGTCGTTACGGATACCGTGCCGCCGACAATCAGCTACGCCGCCACGTTCGAGAATACGAACCAGGTGCCGCCGCAGTTCATCGTGAACGTTACGTTCAGTAAGTGGATGAATGCCGCCTCGTTGAGCAATGCCACCTACACGGTCTCCGGGGCGACCGTCACGAACGTCAGCATCGCCAGCAACCATCGGACGGTGCAATTGCTGCTGAACCAGATGCCGACCTCGCCGTTGACCGTCACCGTGAGCGGAGTCACTGATCTGAGCGGCAACCCGCTGGCCGGCAACTCCGCCACCACCAACCTCAACGCCGAGCGGCTCAACTTCAGCGATGTCGGCACACCGGGCTATGACCCGGCGTATCCGAGCCACATTTGGATTGCCGGGAGCGGCGGTTACATCATCGCAGCCGAGGGCAGTGACATCTGGAACGCCAACGACGGATGTAACTTCGGCTGGGAGCTGAAGACCAATGACTTCGACGTGGCCGTCCGCGGGGTGAGCATTACTCCGACGTCACAATGGGCCAAGCTGGGTCTGATGGCGCGCGAAACCCTCGACGCCACCAGCCGGGAATGGAGCATTCAAAACGAGCCGCTCGCGGCCGATGGTGGTAATAACCGCGTTGATACGGCCATGCGCGATACTACTGGTGCAGCCTCTGTCGGTTGGCAACTCACGTCCGGGGCTCTTCCGCCTCCGAGTTATCCCAACGCTTGGCTGCGGCTCAAGAGAACGATCAGCGGCACGAACGATGTTCTGGATGGGTTTTATTCCACGAACGGAATCAGTTGGGTTCATGCGACCAGCTACAACGTAGCCACCAATGCCACCCCGTTGACCAATGTTGTCTATGTCGGCCTCTGCACGACGGCCCATAACAACGACGTGGTCAGCGACCCGCCGCCGTCACCGTTCCTGTATTACAACACGGCCGAGTATGCGAATTACAACTCGGTCTATGTGGCGCATCCGAAACTAACCGTCAGCGTGTCTGGTGGAAATGTGATTGTCTCCTGGGACACGGGCACCGGTCGGTTGCAATCCAGCCCGGCCCTCCAAGGGGCAGGTGTAAATTGGCAGGATGTCAGCACCACCAGCCCGGCGACCATCCCGATCGGAACCGGTTCGCAGTTCTTCCGGGTCGTGACTCCGTAACGACGGCTGATATAGCCAGTATTTAAAGCAAGGCCGCGAGGGCAACCTCGCGGCCCTTCTGTTGAAAGGCCCGATGAATTCCAGTAATGAGACCCAATCGCAGGCGATTTTGCTTTGTCCCGCATTGCGTCCCCCCGGATAACGTATAACAATTAAAGCATGAAACGAGAACGCAGCCGTAAGAAGAGGCAGCGACCGCCGAATGCTGGGCACCTTTCTGGTTCACCGGCTGTTTTGCCTGCCATGCTTTCACCCCGGCGCAAATGGCTGTTTCGCTTGCTGGCGGTTGTGGTTCTGCCTCTGATTTTATTGGGCGGATTGGAGCTTCTACTGCGCCTGCTTGGAGTTGGGTTTGATCCGCATTTTTTCAAGCCGACAAGGATTGGCGGCCAGGATTGTTATGTGGCCAATGAGGACTTTGGGCTGAGGTTTTTCCCGCGCAGCATGGTCCGCACTCCGCCGCCGGTGGTGATGTCCGCCACCAAAGCACCGGGAACTTTCCGCATTTTTATCTTTGGAGAATCCGCCGCTTTGGGCGATCCGCGACCAAACTACGGGGCCGGCACTTACCTCGAAGTATTGCTGGCCGAGCGTTTCCCCCAAGCGAAGTTCGAGGTTGTCAACACGGGCATCACCGCGATCAACTCGCATGTTATCCTGCCGATTGCCCAGGAGTGTTCCCGACAATCGGGCGATCTCTGGCTCATTTACATGGGCAACAATGAGATGGTTGGGCCTTTCGGTGCCGCCACGGTTTTCGGATTGCAGGCGCCTCCCCTTTGGCTGATCAAAACCCAACTGGAAATGAAACGGCTGCGCCTTGCCCAAGGGTTGCTTGAGGTTGGTCAGAAATTTCAAAAGACCGGCTCCGGCGTTGCGGGCTGGCACGGCATGGAGATGTTCATGCAGAACCAGGTTCCGCCCAATGATCCGCGCCGGCAAAGAGT
>DMQW01000107.1:4382-4542 GCA_003455565.1 Limisphaerales bacterium | reverse complement strand
GTATAAGAGACAGGTCCAATACTATGCGGACATCGCCCTCGAACTCGGCTGGCGTTTTCACGACGAAATGGAACGGCTCATCCAGGAAGCCTGCACCGACCCGGAACGGTTTTGGAAATTTTCCCCGCCCGCCCGCCGGCATTTGAGCGGTGATTTTCCC
>DMQW01000107.1:3966-4091 GCA_003455565.1 Limisphaerales bacterium | reverse complement strand
GGCATTTGAGCGGTGATTTTCCCTACGCAATCGTCTTCATGGAAAAGCCGGAACACGTCTGGATTGTGGCCGTGATGCACATGAAAAGGCGTCCGGGCTATTGGCGCGGGCGGCTGGCCTGATTT
>DMQW01000107.1:0-3642 GCA_003455565.1 Limisphaerales bacterium | reverse complement strand
GATTTTCTGGATGACCGTTTCGCCGGTTTTTCCCCCGGCCCCGGCTCCGCAGGTGATGGCCACGCGGTGGCTTTAAGACCGGGCGGGGTTCACAGCAGTTCCCTGAATTGCTCAATGCTCATGCCGGCGTCGCGCACAATCGCGCCCATGGTGTAGGCGTCCACCGGGTTGTTACGAGGCACAACGACATGAATCAAACCTTTGGACAGGAAGACGTGCTTGCTCTGGCGGTCAATGCGGAAGCCCGCCTTTTCCAGCGCCTTCACGGCGCGAAGGTGTTTGACGCCCGGAAGCTTGGGCATATCACGCGGTGGTCACTTCCATCTCGCGGATTTCGCAATGCAGCTCCGGCACGCCGTAGAGTTCAAGGTAGCCTTGAATGGCATCGCGGATGTTTTCCAATGCCTCGGCCATCGTTGCGCCCTGGGAATGGCAACCTGGCAATTCGGGGCAACTGACAGAAACGCCCTCCGAATGTTCGAGCAGCGTGACGTGGAATTTGCTTTTCATCTTGCTGGCAGGTTACGCTCCGGCGTCGGTCTCGTCAATGCGGAGCAAGCTCAAGTTGTCTTCGCGTGCCGCCGTTCATTTCAGTTTCCCATTGCGCCAGATTTCATTCTGCATTCTGCATTCTTTATTCTGCATTCGCCTCACGGCACCGGCAGTTCATCAAAGATTTTCTGGATGACAGTTCGCTGGTTTTTCCCCCGGCCCCGGCTTCGTAGGTGATGGCTTTTTATTCCCCGCCCCAAAGTCGTCACCGAATCGTCACACGGTTGTCACCGGATTGAAATTGTGTGACGAATTGCCGCGTGTCATGCTGCCAATGTGAAGCTGCGAATTTTAGTGGTGGACGACGAGCCGGAAGCGGTCGAACTCGTGGAGTTCAATCTCAAACAGGCCGGTTACGCCGTCAGCACGGCGGCGGACGGCGCGGAGGCGTTGGAAAAAGCCCGCGCGCAGACGCCCGACCTCATCGTGCTGGACGTGATGCTGCCGGAGATGGACGGCTTCGAGATCTGCAAGACGCTGCGCCTCGACGCGGCGACGGCCAGGGTGCCGATCATCATGCTCACGGCCAAGGCGGCGGAGATTGACCGCGTGCTCGGCCTGGAACTCGGCGCGGATGATTATCTCACCAAGCCGTTTAGCCCGCGCGAACTGTTGTTGCGCGTGAAAAAAATCCTCGCCCGTTCGCAGACCGAGGAGAAGCCGAAGGAACAGATTCGTTTCGGCGATCTGCTGATTGATCTGCCGCGTCATCTCGCGAGCTGGAAGGGAAAACCAATCGAACTCACGGCGACGGAGTTCAAGCTGCTCACCATTCTGGCCCAGCGCGCGGGCCGCGTGCAATCGCGCGACCACCTGCTCCGTGACGTGTGGGAATACGACAGCATGATTGACACGCGCACGGTGGACACGCACATGCGCCGGCTCCGCGAAAAACTCGGCGCGGCCTCGAAGCATCTTGATACTGTGCGCGGCGTGGGCTATCGGTTTGTGGAGTGAAGCATCCAACAGCGAACATCCAACGCCTAACATCCAATGACGCCCGCGCGCTTACCATTGAGCGTTCGATGTTCGATGTTGGATGTTCGATGTTTTCTTATTCTCAAATTTCTTCATGTGGCCGTTCCTGACCATCATCGCCATTGCCGCGCTCGTCGGTCTCCATTTCTGGTGGCGCGCGAAATTCAACGCGCAGAAAAACCAGCGGGTGGCGGAACTGGAAACTTTCCAGCGCCGTCAGCAGCAGGTTTCGCTCGACGCCAAGGCGCAGCAGCAGGTTTTGTTCAACTCGATGCTGGAAGGTTTGCTGCTCCTGGACCGCAACCGCAAAATCTATCTCGCCAACCGCGCGTTCAAAAATCTGTTCGGCCTCAAAATCGAACTGCGCGGCAAGACCATCATGGAAGCCTTGCGCGTCCACGAGCTGGATGAACTCGTCAAGCGCGTCGAGGCCGAGGGCCAGGTTTTTGAACACGAACTCAAGTTGCCGGAGTTCAGCGAACGCTGGTTGCAGGTCAACGCCGCCGTCATCTCCAACGCCGCCGGCGAACGCGAAGGCATGATTTTAGTTTTCCATGATCTGACGCGGCTAAAACAGCTCGAACGGCAGCGCGAGGAATTTGTCGCCAACGTCAGCCACGAACTGCGCACGCCGCTCTCGCTCATCAAAGGTTACGTTGAAACGCTGCTCGACGGCGCGCGCAACAATCCCGAAGTGGCCGAACGGTTTTTGCAGATCATCGAGCGCAACACCAACCGTCTGGATTTGCTCATCCAGGATCTGCTCGCCATTTCCGCGCTGGAATCCGGCAAGATGAAATTGGAATTGCAGTCCGTCGAACTGCGGCCGCTCGTGGAAAAAGTTTTCAACGACCTGCATTCCCGCGCCGAAAATCGCGGCATCAAGCTGGTCAACGAACTGCCCGCCATGACGGCGAACGCCGACGTGAACCGCGTGGATCAAGTGCTCGCCAACCTCGTGGACAACGCCATCAAATATGGCCGCGCACAAGGCACGGTCACGGTCGGCGGCGAAAAAACGGACGCTGGCAAACTGGAAATATTTGTGCGCGACGACGGCCCTGGCATTCCACCCGAAGCGCTCGACCGCGTGTTCGAGCGGTTTTACCGCGTGGACAAGGCGCGTTCGCGCGACCAGGGCGGCACGGGCCTGGGGCTTTCGATTGTGAAGCACATCGTGCAAAGCCACGGCGGCGAAGTCTGGGCAAAAAGCGAACTTGGCAAAGGCACGACGTTTTACTTCACACTGCCAGCGGGCCACGGATGAAACTTCTGGAAATTTCTTTTTAGTCGCGCGGAATAATTTTATAGTGCGGCATGGTTCACGTTGGCATTGGTTATGACGTTCATCAATTGGTCGCCGGGCGCAAGCTCGTCCTCGGCGGCGTGGAAATTCCGCACTCCAAAGGCCTCGACGGCCATTCGGACGCGGACGCGCTGATGCACGCCATCTGCGACGCGGTGCTGGGCGCGATTGGCGAAGAGGACATCGGCCACTTTTTTCCGAACACCGACCCGCGCTGGAAAAATGTGCCCAGCAAAACTTTTCTGGAGGAAGCAGCCAAACAAGTTGCCAGACGCGGTGGAAAAATCGTGAACGTGGACGCGACGCTCATTGCGCAGGCGCCGAAAATTTATCCGCACATCGCCGAAATGAAAAAGCGCATCGCCGCCGCGCTCGGCGTTTCCGAGCAGCAGATCGGCGTCAAGGCGACGACGAACGAACTGATGGGTTTCATCGGCCGCGAGGAAGGCATCGCCGCGATGGCGGTGGCGAGCGTGGATTTTTAATCAAATGCCCAAAGCAGAAATCAGTTGGAAGCGCATCACCGAGGATGGTGAGAAACTCCAGGTTTATGTCCAGCGCATCGGACGCGACTATCATTTTTTCCACCGCGCCAAACGCTTCGACACCTGGCAGCGCGTCATGGAACCGCCAGTGGAAGACTGGCTCGCCCTGCTCGACGCCGTGCAGCGGCTCGTCAACCGCCGCCGTTACCAGCCGGACGACGAGGAACGGTTGCGCAGTCAAATCCGCGAAAAATTTCCCGAGGCGGAAATCTAGGCGAATTGTAGCGGCGCTCTGTGAGCGCCGTTTTCGGCGGTCACAGA
>DMQW01000175.1 GCA_003455565.1 Limisphaerales bacterium | reverse complement strand
TTCCCCGCGTGGTTGCGACTGACCCATTTTGTGAATTTCTTTTTTCTGTTGCTCCTGGTCCGCAGCGGACTTTCCATTTTGATGGATCACCCACGACTCTATTGGAACCGCCATTGCACGCCGAACTCGGAATGGATCCGGTTTACACCACTGAAAGTTCCGACCGACCGCTTGTGGACGGCGAAGGACGACGCCCGTTATATTTCCCCTTTGGTGGCCTTGCCTGGATACCGGCACACCGTGGGGATGGCACGCGCGTGGCATTTCCTCTCGGTTTACGGATTTCTTCTCAATGGATTTATTTTTGTTGCGCTGCTTTTCTTTACCGACCAATGGAAACGCTTGGTTCCGACCTCCTGGGAAATCGCGCCCGTCGCCTGGAAAGTTTTTGTCCATTACGCCACCTTCCATCTGCCGGTGGAACCCGATGGCTTCTATCAATACAATCCACTGCAACAGCTTTCATACTTCGCGGTCATTTTTGTGATGGCGCCGCTGTCCATGTTGACCGGGATAGCGATGTCCCCGGCGGTGGATAATCGGTTTCCACTTTTTCCAAAACTCTTCGGGAGCAGGCAGGGAGCGCGATCCATCCATTTTCTTTTGCTGCTCGGTTACCTCTGCTTTTTGGCGGCTCATGTGGGAATGGTCGTCATCAACGGATTTGCCAGAAACATGAACCACATCGTTATGGGGCGTGACGACACGCAACCCATCGGCTTGATTGTTGGTCTCATCGTCATTGGGCTCGTCGTGCTGTCTTGGGTCCTCTTTCACTTCATCGCATGGAACTGTCCTCGGGCCCTACAGCATGCCTATAAGAACATGGCCGGGCTATTCCACTGGGATGGTTTGAGCCGCCTCACGCCCGCTGAACGTTATACCCAAGAGGACATTTCCCCGTTCTTCTGGCCGAATGGAGCTTTGCCCGTTTCCAACAAATGGAAGCAACTCGCGGCGAATGGATTTCGGGATTTTAAATTGAAAGTTGGCGGCTTGGTCGGAAATCCAATCGAGCTTTCACTTGAGGAACTTCGTGCGCTCGGCAAGGAAGAATACATCTCCATGCACCATTGCATTCAGGGCTGGTCGGGGATTGCGCAATGGGGCGGACTTCCGTTCAAACGGTTGATCGAAATCGTCAAACCCAAGCCCGAAGCCAAAGTCGTGGCTTTCTACTCATACGGCGAAGCGTTGTATGGCGGGACATACTATGATACGCAGAATATTGAAATTGCGCTCAAGGCGAGATGTATGCTCGCGTATGAGATGAACCAGGCGCCGCTGCCTGAAGTGTATGGTGCTCCGCTGCGGCTGCGGGTTGAAAACCAGCTCGGCTATAAAATGGTGAAATGGATTGAACGCATTGAATTTGTGGAAACGGAAAAGACTATTGGCAAAGGCGAAGGAGGCAAAAACGAGGATGATGAATACTTTGATATCCTGCCAAACATTTGAAGCGCCGTTCCCGGATGCGTTGGCTTTTACGATATGATTGCCTATAAAATTTCCGACCAGGCGAAGATTCTATTCGTGGGCATCAATCCGCATCCCGGCTCGCACCGGCGCGGCGTGCCCTTTTCCAACAACAAGATGTTCTGGTATCTGCTCAACCGGGCCGGCCTGCTGAACGAAATGGAAAGCGATCTTAAAAATGACGAATCACTCAGGCGCATTTACGATGATAAGTTCATTCCAAAATACGGATTGAATTTTGTCAATCTGGTGGATCGCCCGACGGTGGACGTGACCACGCTGGCCAAGAACGAGGAACAAATGGGAGTGCGCCGTGCGATAAAACTCATTCGGACACGCCGGCCGAAGGTGGTTTGCTTCATCGGCAAAGTGACCTTTAATAAATTCCATGGCCGCCGGGAGTGCGATTTTGGCTGGCAAAAGAAAATCGAAAACACCGCAGTCTATCTGATGCACTTCCCCATCCGGGGGCTGGCGTCAATCCGCGTGCGAGAATTGAGGGCCGTAAAACGGGCGGCGGACATTGACTCGCCGGCCTTAATCCTGGATCGCAAGACACCGGACCAACAGATCAAATCCATAATGACAGTTGAGACTTGAACGGCTCATGAATCACCAGACGCGAGTTTACGAAAACATCTTTGAGATGCTGCCCAGCGAGGAAAACCCGACCCCGCTTGTCCGCATCAACAAGCTTAACCCGTGCGCCGAATTCCCGCTTTACGCCAAGCTCGAATGGATGAATCCGTTCGGTTCGGTGAAGGACCGGGCGGCGTGGGAATTGTTGCGGGACCTCGAAACGCGCGGTGAACTGGGCAATGGCCGGGGCATGGTCGAGCCGACTTCCGGCAACACCGGCATCAGCCTGGCCGCGATGGCGCGGGCGCGCGGGCATCGTCTGCTGGCCGTGGTGCCGAACAAGATTCCGCTGGAAAAAAAGGTGCTCTTGAAAATTGCCGGCGCCGATCTTGAAGTCATTTCCGACGAACTTTGCCCCGCGCCCGGACTCGGCGACGGCTCGATCAACCTGGCTAAAACGCATGCCAAGGCTTCGTCCCACAAATACGCCATGCCCAACCAGTATGAAAACCCGAAGAATGCGGAGGCGCATTTCAAGACGACCGGGCCGGAAATTTGGAAGCAGACCGAAGGCAAAATCACGCACCTGTTCGCTTCGCTCGGCACCTGCGGCACGGTGATCGGCACCAGCAAATTTCTCCGCACCAAAAACCCGGACATAAAAATCATCGCCGTGCAACCGACGGAAGGCCATGACGTGCCGGGTTTGCGAAACGTTTCCCAGCTCGGCGTTTCAAAGCTTTTTGATTCATCGCTCGTGGACGACATCCTGGAAATTGATTTCCACCTCGCTTACACGCGCGCCCTGGAACTTTGCCAGAATGAAGGTTTGCTGGCCGGCCCCAGCTCAGGTTTGATTTTTGAAGGTGCGTTGGAAATTGTCAGACGCGACCAGAAGGGACATGGCGTGATGATTTTTCCCGATAACATTTTCAAATACACGTCGAACATGACGAAACACATCCCCGGCCTTTCTTCCGGGACGCAACCGTGATAAAACCAAGACAAATAAAATTATGACAAATATAAATTATTCAAACCCCGAAGTGCTGGTCGAAACCGACTGGGTCAAACACAACCTCGGCAAACCCGGAATCAAACTCGTTGAGATAGACGTGGACACGAAAGCCTACGAGGCTGGCCACATTCCCGGCGCGGTTGGGTTCAATTGGCAGACCCAGCTTCAAGATCAGGTGCGCCGCGACATCATCAGCCAGGAAGCCTTTGAAAAGCTGCTCGGCGGCGCGGGCATTTCGCCAAACGACACGGTGGTTCTTTACGGTGACAATAACAACTGGTTTTCCGCATATGGTTTTTGGCTTTTCAAAATTTACGGCCACAAAGACGTTCGTTTGATGAACGGCGGACGCGTGAAATGGCTGAACGAAAATGACAAGCAATTGACAACAGAACTGCCCAAGATTGTTCCGACGCACTATCACGCCGCCGCGCCTGATTTGGAATTGCGCGCCATGCTGCCTGAAGTCTTGCAGGCGCAATCCGGAAAGAATTGCAATCTGGTAGACGTGCGCAGCCACGACGAATTTACCGGCAAGGTCATTGCGCCTCCAGGTATGACGGAAACCGCGCAGCGCGGCGGCCATATTCCAGGCGCTAAAAGCGTCCCCTGGAGCATGGCGGTCGGCCCGGATGGAACGTTCAAATCAGCACAGGAATTACGCGCGCTTTACGTAGATCAAAAGGGCGTTGATCCGAAAACCGACACCATTGCTTATTGCCGAATCGGCGAACGTGCGAGCCACACCTGGTTCGTGCTGAAGTATTTGCTCGGTCTCCCCAACGTGAAAAGTTACGACGGCAGTTGGACCGAATACGGCAGCATCGTCGGCGTCCCGATTGAAAAGTGACCGCTGAAATGAAATAATTATACAGTGCCAGCACCGAGGTTGGAAACACTTGAATTCGCATTCTCGTAACTTCGGATTTTGAAAATGAACAATAAAAAAATGAAAATTGCGGTTTGGAAGAATGGATATGGCTCGCCACACAAGCAGGACACCTTTGAAGCGCATGGCTCGCCGCTCGGCCCAAAAGAAGTGAAATTGACTAAACAAGCGTTCGGCTGGCCGCTTGATCCGCCATTTTACATTCCAGACAGTGCGCTCGCACATTTCCGTCTCGCACTTGAAAACGGCAAACAGGCCGAAGCGGAATGGGAGGTGAAATTTTCGGAATATTCGAAAGCGTTCCCCGACTTCGCCGGGGAATTCCAACAGGCGATGGCGGGCGAACTGCCTGAAGGCTGGGATACCAATGTCCCGATTTTCCCGGCTGATCCCAAAGGCATGGCAACTCGCGCCGCCTCGGGCAAGGTGTTGAATGCCATTGCTCGAAAACTTCCCTGGTTGATCGGCGGCTCCGCAGATTTGGATCCGTCCACCCGGACAGCGCTTGAAGCGATGGGTGATTTTGAAAACTCGCGCGACGAAGCCGGTAACTTGCAGGGATCGGCGGGCGGTGGGTGGAGTTATGCGGGGCGCAACCTGCACTTCGGTGTTCGCGAACATGCGATGGGGGCCATCGCGAACGGGTTGGCGGTCCATGGCGGCATCATTCCGTTCACGGCGACATTTCTGGTTTTTGCGGACTACATGCGGCCGCCGATTCGGCTGGCCGCGTTGATGGAACAAGGGGTTGTTTTCGTATTTACCCACGACAGCATCGCGCTTGGCGAAGACGGCTCAACGCATCAGCCCGTCGAGCAACTGGCCTCGCTGCGCGCAATTCCGCAGTTGATCGTCATCCGTCCGTGCGATGCGAACGAGACCGCCGTCGCGTGGCGCGTCGCCGTTGAAACCCGAAATCGGGCAGTCGCGCTGATTTTCACGCGGCAGGAGGTGCCCACGCTTGACCGGAGCCAAGTTGCAGCGGCGGATGGTTTGCGGCGCGGCGCGTATGTTTTGGCCGATGCTCCCGATGGCAACCCGGATCTCATCTTAATCGTCACGGGGTCCGAAGTCAGTTTGATTGTTGCCGCCGGGCAAAAACTGGCGGAGAGTGCGATTGGTGTTCGAATCGTATCCATGCCGAGCTGGGAATTGTTTGACGCTCAATCTCAAGCGTATCGTGATTCGGTGCTTCCTCCATCAATGGATGCAAGGCTGGCGGTCGAAGCGGGTGTGACGCAAGGCTGGATCAAGTATGTGGGCGACGGCGGGGATGTGATTGGCGTGGATCGTTTCGGCGCATCTGCTCCGGGAGAGATTGTGATGCGCGAATATGGTTTCACCGTGGACAACATTTACGAACGCGCCATGAAGCTGATCGAGCGGAAACGTCCAGGTTGTCACCAGATGACCGTGGCGGAAGCCGTGGCGGTGTGGCGTAACAAGGGAGATCCAAACTGAACCTCCAAACGGTTGGCAGTTTTGGCCAACCACACCATTACAAAACAAAAAAAATGCAAAAAATAATACCGATGAAACAGGAATTCAAGGCTGGGGATCATGTGGAGTGGAACTCGGAAGCGGGTCGTGTTTGCGGAACGATCAAGAAAAAAGTCACCTCCCCCATCAAGTTTAAGACCTACACCGTCCGTGCCTCGAAGGAGGAGCCGCAATATTTGATCAAGAGCGACAAGACTGAGCACTTGGCCATGCACAAAGGTGCGGCTCTCAAAAAACTGGGTAAAAGCGACCGCACATCACAGAAACGAGTAGCGCTAAAAAGAAATCATACTGAAGGAATACTATGAAAGATAACCCTTTGCTGGAGCTTGAAGCTTTTGGCCAAAGCATCTGGATGGATTTCATCCAGCGCGGGATGATTGCGTCGGGTCAACTAAAGCAACTCATTGAAAAGGATGGGCTGCGCGGCGTGACCTCCAATCCATCCATCTTTGAAAAGGCCATTGCAGGCAGCCACGATTATGACGACGCCATCCGCGCACTGGCGCTGGAAGGCAAGAGTGTGGACCAAATATACGATTCCCTCACGGTGGAGGATATTCAGCGCGTGGCCGATCTTTTCCGTCCGGTCTATGATCGGCTGGATGGTGCGGATGGGTTTGTGAGTCTGGAAGTTTCTCCTTATCTCGCACGTGACACTGCCAGGACCATCGCCGATGCACGGCGACTGTGGGTTGCCGTAGCGCGTCCGAACGTGATGATCAAAGTGCCCGCAACTATGGAAGGATTGCCGGCTATTCAGCAGCTCATCGGCGAAGGGATCAACGTCAACATCACGTTGCTTTTCGGGCTGCCGCGTTATCGGCAAGTGGCTGAGGCATACCTTGCTGGTCTCGAAACTTTAGCCGCTCAAGACAAGCCACTGAAATCCGTAGCATCCGTCGCCAGCTTTTTTCTCAGTCGTATTGACGTGCTGCTAGATCCGACGCTGGAGAAACTCATGGCAACGGACAAATCGAAGGCTGATTTTGGCAAAACTTTCCACGGACAAGTGGCGATCTTCAGTGCCAAAGCGGCTTATCAGATTTATCAGGATATTTTTGCAAATGAACGCTTTGGTAAACTCAAAGCTAAAGGCGCGAGGACGCAACGTCTCCTGTGGGCCAGCACCAGCACCAAAAATCCCGCTTACAACGATTTGAAATACGTGGAGGCTCTCATCGGGCCTGAAACGATCGACACGATCCCGCTGGAAACCCTCGCGGCCTATCGCGACCACGGCAAACCAGCGGCTCGTTTGACGAACGACGCAGAACAGGCATCCAAGACACTTTTGCGACTAGGCGAAGTCGGGATTGATCTCGATATGGCCACCCAGCGACTTGAAGACGAAGGCATTCAAAAGTTCATCAAGGCATTCGATGTTTTGATGAACACGCTGAAGGAGGAGCAGTCCCAAATGTTGAGCAGGCCACAGGTTGAACCTACTGGAAAATGAAATGAAGGCACAACAATATGAAATCGGCATGGTCGGTTTGGGTGTCATGGGGCGTAATCTCGTGCTGAACATGGCCGACCACGGCTGTGCGGTGGCGGGCTATGACAATGATGCGGCCAAGATCGAAGCGTTGCGGAAGGAATCGGCCGAACGCAAGGTCATCGGCGCGGCGAACATCATTGATTTCATTGCGCTGCTTCGTAAACCGCGCGCTATCATGATGCTGGTGCCCGCCGGCGCTCCAGTGGATTCGGTCATCAAAGATTTGTTGCCGCACTTGGACAAGGACGATCTCATCATTGATGCGGGCAACTCCTACTTCAAAGACACGGATTTGCGCGCCCGCAACTTAGTGGTGAAAGGCATCCAATTCCTTGGCGTCGGCGTGTCCGGCGGCGAGGAAGGCGCGCGTCACGGACCGAGCATCATGCCCGGCGGGCCGAAAGATGCCTACGAGCGCGTCCGTCCTGTTTTTGAAGCGGCTGCCGCGAAAGTCAATGGCGACCCCTGCGTAACTTATCTCGGTCCCGGCTCGGCAGGACATTTCGTAAAAATGGTTCACAACGGCATCGAATACGGTGTCATGCAACTTCTCGCCGAGACCTATGACCTGATGAAACGCGGTCTCGGCTTGAACGACGACGAACTGCATGAGGTCTATGCTTTATGGAACAAGGGTGAACTCAATGGCTATCTGGTGGAAATCACCAGCCATATTTTCTCCAAACAGGACGAGAAAACCGGAAAGCGGCTGATTGACGAAATCCTCGACGTAGCCAAACAAAAAGGCACAGGCATGTGGACCTCTCAAAGCGCAATGGAACTGCAAGTGCCGGTTCCGACCATTGATCTGGCGGTCGCGTTGAGGGACTTGTCCGTGTTCGCCAAGGAACGCGAACAGGCTGGCGTAATTTATCAGCGACCCATGCGGCGCTTCACTGGCGACCGCGACACCTTCATCACGCAACTCGGTCGCGCGCTTTTTGCCGGAATGATTATCACCTACGCACAGGGACTGGCACTTTTGGCGGCAGCTTCAGACAAATACGAATATCACCTCGATCTTGAAGCTGTGGCGAGGATCTGGCGGGGCGGTTGCATCATCCGCGCCGCGTTGCTGGAGGATATTTGCGCGGCGTTTCGCGTAAGGCGCGATCTGCCTAATTTATTGCTCGATGCCAACTTGTCGCGCCAGCTCATGGAGCATCAGGAAGATTTGCGCCGCATCGTGAGCCATGCGGCCGAGTCAGGCGTGCCGATTCCGGGTCTGATGGTTTCACTGGGTTATCTCGACGCCTATCGCAGCGCCTGGCTGCCGGCAAATTTGGTTCAGGCCCAGCGCGATTGTTTCGGCGCGCATACTTATGAGCGGATTGACGCCAAAGGAGTTTTTCACACGGAATGGGAAAAGAAATGAAACCAATGAAAACGAATGACCAGCTCGAACCGACGGTGTTCGTCATTTTTGGTGGAGCCGGTGACCTGACTTGGCGGAAACTCGTTCCCGCTTTGTTTGACCTCTCGCAGGATCGCAGCTTGCCCACACAGTTTGCGATCATCGCGGTGGACCGCATCAAGCTCGGGGATGACGCGTTGCTTCGTCGGTTGCACGACGGGGTCAATCAATTCTCTCGTTTCGGAAAAACCAAGACCGCCGCTTGGAATCAATTCGCGCAACACATCCACTACCAGCAGGGTGATTTTAAGAAGCTGCAAACTTACACGGCCCTGGGTAAACAATGTGCAAAGCTGGAAAAGGAATGGGGAACCAAAGCCCATCGCATCTTTTACATGGCCACGCCGCCGAGCATGTTCGGCGAAATTCCAAAATATCTCGGCCAAGCCGGATTGGCGTGCGATCGCGAATGGTCGCGGATTGTGATCGAGAAACCGATCGGCTACGACTTGGAATCGGCGCGCGCCTTGAACGCCATTCTCGCCGCCAGCTTTGACGAATCTCAAATCTTTCGGATCGATCACTATCTCGGCAAAGAAACGGTCCAGAACATTCTGGCCTTTCGCTTTGCCAATCCGCTGTTCGAACCGCTCTGGAATCGCCGCTACATTGACTATGTTACCATCACGGTCGCCGAAACGGTGGGCGTCGAACATCGCGGTGGTTATTACGACCACGCCGGAGCGTTGCGCGACATGGTGCAAAATCATCTGATGCAATTGCTCTGTCTCGTCGCCATGGAGCCGATGGTTTCGTTCGAGGCGGATGAGATCCGCAACAAGAAGGTGGACGTGCTCCATGCGGCTCGTCCCATCCACCGCGATGCCGTTCCACAATGCGCCGTGCGCGGACAGTATGGGCCCGACCGCGCCGAAGGTAAAAAGGTGCCGGGCTATCGCGAGGAAGACGGCGTGGCGCACGATTCCCAGACGGAGACATTTGTGGCATTGAAGTTATTTATTGATAATTGGCGCTGGCAGGATGTGCCGTTTTACCTGCGCACGGGCAAGTGCCTGCCCCGGCAGGCCTCGGAAATTTCCATCCAGTTTCGCGCGGTGCCGCATCAATCCTTTCCACCTGAAGCCTCCCTCGGCTGGCAGGCCTCACGGCTCATCCTGGCCATCCAACCAGTCGAAGGCATTGTGCTGGGCTTTCAGGCCAAATATCCCGGGCCGAAGATGCAGTTGCGGCCCGTGGACATGCAGTTTAGTTATCACGAGAGCTTCGGTGCGCCGTCGCCCGACGCCTATGAGACGCTGCTGTGGGATGTCATGACCAACGACGCCACCTTGTTCATGCGCGCCGATCAAGTGGAGGCGGCCTGGCAGCTGGTGATGCCGGTCCTGGCAGCCTGGCAGGCGGCTTCGCCCAGCGATTTCCCGAATTATGCCGCCGGCACTTGGGGACCGGAAGAATCCCAGCGGTTATTGTCCCAAGGCCATAGCTGGCCGTCGCCGACCGAATTGGTGGAACAGTGTCAGAAAGAGAAAAAACATTCGTGATGCGACCCAATCTGAAATATCTCAAGATATGAAAATTCTAGTCATAGATGTTGGCGGAACGCACGTAAAACTGAGCGCCACTGGCCACAAAAGGCAGATCAAAATTCCGTCCGGCTCGAAAATGTCCGCCAACAAAATGGTTGCGACGGTTCAGAAGATCATCGCCGGTTGGAAATACGACGTCATCACGATTGGCTATCCGGGACCCGTGCTTCACGGACACATTGTCGGTGGACCACACAATCTCGGACCTGGCTGGATAACATTTAATTTCAAAAAAACGTTTGGTTGCCCCGTGAAAATCATCAACGATGCGGCGATGCAGGCACTTGGCAGTTACGAAGGCAGGAGCATGCTCTTCCTTGGTTTGGGCACCGGCCTGGGTTCGGCGATGATTGTTGACGGCGTGCTCGAACCGATGGAACTCGCACATCTGCCTTACAAAAAAGGTCGCACTTACGAAGACTACGTGGGGTTGGCCGGACTCAAGCGACTCGGAAAAAAGAAATGGCGACGGCAGGCCAACAAGACCGTCAAGTTGCTTAAGGCGGCATTGGAGGCGGATTATGTCGTTTTGGGTGGCGGCAATGCGAGATTGCTCAAGAAACTCCCGCCCGGAAGCAGGGTCGGAGACAATGCCAACGCCTTTCGTGGTGGCCTGCGCCTTTGGTCAAAAAAACAAATCCGGCCAACCAGGGAACGGTTCGGCAATTGATCAAATGAAACGGAAGACTTCAAAAAAATCGGGTCGAGCCAAGGTTGTGTTCCTGTTCGACGTGGACAACACTCTACTCGATAATGACCGTGTTAGCGCTGACCTCACCAAATATCTCAAGCGCGAGGTCGGCCTCAAACGGGCGCGGTGTTACTGGGCCATTTTTGAGCAATTGCGAACCCGGCTTGGTTACGCCGATTATTTGGGCGCCTTGCAGCGTTACCGCAGCGAGTATCCGCATGACCTGGGTCTGCTGGCCGTTTCACGTTTTCTCATCAACTACCCCTTTGCCAACCGCCTTTTTCCCAACTCACTTGCCGTGATTGAGCGAGTCAAGCAATGGGGATCCGCCGTCCTGCTTACCGATGGCGACGTCGTGTTCCAACCGCACAAAGTGGACCGTTCCGGATTGTATGCAGCGGTTGATGGACGCGTGTTGATTTATACGCATAAGGAGCGCGAGTTGGCCGACGTGGAAGCGCAGTTTCCGGCGTATCATTATGTAATCGTGGACGACAAGCTGCGAATCCTCGCCGCCATCAAGAAAATCTGGGGTTCGCGGGTGACGACCGTCTTCGTGCGGCAGGGACACTACGCTCGGGATTCGAAGATGTTGGCGTCTTACCCGCCAGCCGACGTGAGCATCAAGCGCATTGGTGATTTGTCAAACTGCCAGCTTCCGGAACTGCTGCCCGACCTTGTCATGCCAACCCGCAACCTTTATTGACACTGTAAAATGAACCCAACTGGAAACTCAATCGCCTTTGGCGCTCCCGGCATCGAACCACGCTGGACGTCCAGCGCTAAAGAAGGACTTGGCACCGCGTATCACACGAGCTGCCGGCTCTGGTTCACGTTGAGCCACGGTATCGTGAACGAGATTTATTATCCGCACGTGGATCAGCCGAACACGCGCGACTTTCAATTTCTCATCAGCGATGGCGAAACTTTTTGTCACGAGGAAAAACGCGATCTGGTTCATAAACTTGAATACCCGGAACGCGACTGTCCTTTTTATCGCCTTACCAATACAGAACGCCACGGTCGTTACCGGCTGATCAAGCAGGTGCTCACTGATCCGCACCGGTCGGTGCTGCTGGTGCACACCAAACTCGAAGTGCTCGATGAATCGTTGCGCGGCAAATTGAAACTCTACGCGCTGCTAGCGCCGCATCTTGCGCGTTACGGCGCGGGCAACTCGGGTTCGTGTTGCGAAATCAGCGGCCTCAAACTTCTACACGCCGGACGCGGAGACACGCATCTGGTGATGGGCTGCAGCGCGGGCTTTTCCCGCCGCTCCGTCGGCTACGTGGGTGCCAGTGACGGTTGGCAGGACTTGACGGACAATTTCAAAATGGACTGGGAATTCTGCGTCGCCGAAAATGGGAACATTGCCTTGACCGGCGAAATTGATCTTCAGCAGCGGGATGAATTTACCATCGGAATCGCCCTGGGCGGAAGTTCCCAGAGCACCGGTGCGAAGTTGCTGCAATCGCTGGCCGAGCCATTTGAAGTGCAGCGCGAAAGTTACGTCCACCAGTGGCAGCGCACGGTGGTCAATCCCCAATTCGATTTTGCCGCACACACGGCTGATGGCGGCCATATCTACCGGTTAAGCCGTTGCGTGCTGCTCGCGCATGAGGATAAAAACTTTGAAGGCGCGCTCGTCGCCTCCATGAGCATCCCGTGGGGCGAAACCAAGGACGACAACGATTTGGGCGGCTACCATTTGGTTTGGACGCGGGATTTGGTGCAGAGCGCGACCGCTTTGCTGGCGTCCGGCCAGACCGGCACGCCCCTGCGGGCCTTGATGTGGCTGGCCGCCATCCAGCACGCGGATGGCAGTTTTCCGCAAAATAGCTGGATCAACGGCACTGCGTATTGGTCGGGCTTGCAGCTTGATGAAATTGCCGCGCCCATCCTGCTGGCCTGGCGTTTGAAGTGCGAAGGTGTCAACCTGGGACTGTTCGATCCGTGCGTCATGAATTTGCGGGCCGCCGCCTACCTCATCCAGCAAGGGCCGGTGACGGCGCAGGAACGTTGGGAAGAAAACGCCGGTTACTCACCTTCGACGCTCGCCACCGTCATCGCCGCTCTGGTTTGCGCGGCGGAATTTGCCAATCAAAAATCTCACACGGCCACGGCGGATTTTATTTTTACCTATGCCGACTGGCTGGCCGCGCATCTGGAAGAGTGGACCGTCACGACGTGCGGCGAGGTGGTTGAAGGTTTGCCGCATCACTATATCCGTATCAACCCCACCGATCCGCAGACGCCCGACCCGCACGCCGATCCGAATGCCACCCTGATTCAAATCAGTAATGGCGGAGGGATTCACCCGGCGCGGAACATTGTCGGCGGCGATTTCCTGCAACTCGTGCGGTTCGGTATTCGTGATGCCAACGATCCCATCATGCGCGATTCTATCAAGGTCATTGATCGTGTGCTCAAGCGCGCTCTGCCGCAAGGCCCAGGCTGGCGTCGCTACAATCACGATGGCTACGGCCAAAAGGAAGACGGCCGCGCTTTCGACGGAACGGGTGTCGGCCGTTCGTGGCCGATTTTGACTGGCGAGCGCGGTCATTACGAACTTGCCGCCGGACGCGATCCGGAGCCATTTATTTCCGCGCTGGAAAAGTTCGCCAATGCGGGCGGCATGATCAGCGAACAACTTTGGGATGCCGATGCTTCGGCGGTTTGCGACATGAAACGCGGACAGCCAACCGGCGCGGCAATGCCGCTTTGCTGGTCGCACGCGGAATATGTTTCACTCGTGCGCAGTGCCCACGACGGTGTTTGTTTTGATCGAATCGAGCCGGCGTTTCAGCGCTACGTCGCAAATCCTGTGGCCAGCCGGCACGAGATTTGGAGTTTACGCCATCCCATCCGTCGTATGCCGCATGGAAAAACCCTGCGGATCATCCTTGCGGCCGAGGCGACGGTTGTGTGGTCGGAGGATCACTGGAAGAACACCAAGAAATCGGACACCTCTGGCGTCGCCGCACTTGATTTATGGTTTGCGGATTTTCCCACCAAGACCATCCCGGCTGATTCGGTGATTGAATTTACTTTCTTCTGGAAAGAATCTCAGCGCTGGGATGGCAGAAATTATTCGGTTGCGGTCGGCAAACCAAAGTAAGAGGAGGACAGTGATGCGGAAAATCATCAAAATGAGCGCGTCTGGAATCAATAACAAGACCGTTGGGCGCCGAGGAAAAGGGATGCGCAGTGCAGAATCTATACCTGTCATATAGACGATTGGCCATTCCACGCGCACGCTTGAAGAATTCACTGGTCTGCTTAAGACACACAGTGCGACTCGCGTCGTGGATGTCCGCTTCTCCCGGCGTCGGCGGCACGGTGACCGGCCCCAGCCAATTTCTCCGATGCAAAAATCCGAAACCAAAGGGCATTGCAACGCAGCCGACGGAAAGCCATGACCTGCCGGGTTCCCAAACCTTAAGTTGGGAGCGTTAAATTTCCAAAAACATCCGGGCCGGATTTTCGATGACATCCTTGACGCGACGGAGGAATAAAACCGCTTCTTTGCCGTCCACGATTCGATGGTCATAGGTCAGTGCGACATACATCATCGGACGGATGACCACCTGTCCGGTCAGCGCCACCGGGCGTTCCTGGATGGTATGCATCCCCAGAATGCCGCTTTGCGGCGGGTTCACAAGCGGCGTGGAGAGCAGCGAACCGAAGACACCGCCATTGGTAATCGTGAATGTGCCGCCCGCCAGTTCCTCCGGCTTGAGTTTGCCTTCGCGGGCGCGTTGCGCGAAATCGGCAACGGCCTGTTCGATTTCCGCAAAGCTCAAACGATCGGCATCCGGCAGCACCGGCACCACCAATCCGCGATCCGTGCTCACCGCGAGGCCGATGTCATGGTAGTTGTGATACACCATGTCCGTGTCGCGGACTTCGGCGTTTAATTGCGGAAACTGTTTCAGCCCGTCAATCACCGCTTTGACGAAGAAGGACATGAAACCCAGCTTGATACCGTATTTTTTCTGGAACGCCTCTTGGTATTGTTGACGGAGCGTGAGGATGGCGGACATGTCAACTTCGTTGAAGGTCGTCAACAATGCCGCCGTGTGCTGCGCCTCCACCAACCGCTTGGCGATGGTGCGCCGCAGCAACGTCATCCGCACAACTTGTTCTTCGCGCGCGGGCATTCCCGATTTTGCGGCTGGCGACGGCGACGGTGGAACGGCTTTGACCGCGCCGTCGGTTGGAGCAGATGTTTTCTCATTCTGTAATTGCTCGACGTAATGCAACACGTCGGCCTTGGATACACGACCACCCGGTCCGGTTGCCGGCACTTCGTCCACGCGCAAATCGTGTTCGGCCAAAACATGTTTGGCCAGCGGTGTTGCCCGCGCGGGTGAGACGGAAGATTTTTCTGTTTTGGGCGGAGGCGCTGGATTCGTTGCCGCTGCCGGCTCTATTTTTCCAGCTTCCATTTGTGCAATGGTTTCGCCCACCTTGGCCGTTTCCCCTTGTTGCTTTAGAATCTTAACAAGCGTGCCCGACTCTGGCGCGGGAAGTTCCACGGTGGCCTTTTCGGTTTCAATCACCGCGACCGACTCGTCCTTGGTAACAGTCGCGCCCTCGGCTTTCAGCCAACTGCCAATTTCAACTTCAGTAATGGATTCGCCAACGGCCGGCACTTTCAATTCAATCATCATAAATTTTCTCCAAAGGCTTGCGCGACCAAATCGGCTTGTTCCCGTCTGTGTGCGTTCGCCGAGCCACACGCCGGGCTGGCGGACGCGGGACGCGAGATGCCGGCAAATGGCCAGCGCCCAAAAAGCTGGTCGCCAAAGCGCACCCGGAAGTTATACCACGCCCCCATGTTTTCCGGTTCTTCCTGAACCCAAAATACTGGTGTCCTATCGCGATATGGTGCCAGCGCGGATTGCAGTAGTTCAGTCGGCAGCGGATAGAGTTGTTCAACGCGGACAATCGCGACATCTTCACATTTTAATTTTTCACGGTGTTCCGCCAATTCAAAATAAATTTTGCCGCTGCACAAGAGGACGCGCTTGACCGCCGTGCCCGCCCGCTCCGGTGTTTCAGGAATGATTCGCTGGAATCGTCCGGTGGCCAGGTCGTCCAAGCTTGAAACGGATACTGGATGCCGCAACAGGCTCTTGGGTGTCATCACCACCAGCGGTTTGCGCCAGCGCCGTAACGCCTGACGGCGCAACAGGTGGAAGTATTGCGCGGGCGTGGTCGGATTGGCCACTTGAATGTTATCCTCGGCGGCCAGCCGGAGAAACCGTTCCAGTCGCGCGCTGGAATGTTCGGGACCCATGCCTTCCCATCCGTGGGGCAGCAACAGCACCAGCCCGCTCAAATGGCCCCACTTCTTTTCGCCGCTGATGATGAACTGATCCACGATCACCTGCGCTGCGTTCACGAAGTCGCCAAACTGCGCCTCCCACAAGGTAAGCCCGTCGGGACAATCAAGACTGTAACCGTATTCAAACCCAAGCACGCCGGTTTCCGACAGCGGGCTGTTGTGAAATTCAACGGGCGACTGTTGAGCCGCGAGATGTTGTAGCGGTGTGTAGAGATGACCGTCATTAAAATCGTGCAGCACCGCGTGCCGGTGGCTGAATGTCCCGCGCCCGCAATCCTGGCCGCTCAACCGCACGCGCACGCCTTTCGTCGCCAGCGTGGCAAAGGCCAGTGACTCGGCGGCCGCCCAGTCTAGGGCGTGTCTGCCAGCCGCCATTTCCCGGCGGGTCTCAAGAATTTTCTGAATTTTCGGATGCGGCTGAAAACCGGCAGGCAATTGCGTTTGTGCGTCGAGCAGGGCCGCAAGTGTTTGCTTGTCCACGCCGGTGGCGATTTCGTCCGCCGGCTCCGGACCGCCGTCATATTTCTTTCCGTCAAGTGTCAGGGCGCCATCTGGTGGCTGGACTGGTGTGCGGCGGGATTCCGCTAGGTTCTGTTCGAGCAAATCGTGGCGGCGTTCAGCAATTTCGTCCGCCTCCGGCTGGGTCACTTCGCCCAGCTTCAGCAAGTAATCGAGATACCCTTCCCGCACTGGTTTTCGTTCGGCAATCCGCCGATACAACACCGGCTGTGTGAAGGTCGGCTCGTCGCCTTCATTGTGGCCAAGCCGGCGATAGGCATACATGTCAATCACGACATCGAGCTTGAATTTGGCGCGGAACGCCAGCGCCAGTTGCACGCATTGCGCGACGGCTTCGGGGTCTTCGCCGTTGACGTGAAAAATCGGCGTCGGCAGCATTTTGGCCACACTGGTGGCATACATCGAAGACCGGCCCTCGTTGGGCGATGTGGTAAACCCGATCTGATTATTGACAATAATGTGCAGCGCGCCGCCAACGGTATAGCCGGGCAGCCGGCTCAAGTTGAGCGTCTCTTGCACCACGCCTTCGCCCATGAACGCCGCGTCGCCATGGATCAGCAGCAACAGGTTCTGGTTTCGTTCCGTATCCCCGCCACAGTCCTGCCGAACCCGCACACGTCCGGCGGCCACGGGGTTCACAAATTCCAGATGGCTGGGATTGGAACACAGCGACAGATGCACGGTTCGTCCGACAGCGGTCACATAATCATGGTCATGACCCAGATGATATTTCACGTCGCCGCCGCCCAGTTGCAGTTTGGGATCGGTGTCCGCAAACTCTCGGAAAATCGCGCGCGGACTTTTACCGAGGATGTTAGCGAGCACGTTCAGCCGGCCGCGATGGGCCATCCCCAACACCATGCCGGTCACGCCTTGTTCCCCGGCGTGTTCAATGGCCAGGTCCAGGAGGGGAATCAAACTCTCGCTGCCTTCCAAGGAAAAACTTTTTGCGCCGATGAATTTTTTCCGGATGAACTCCTCAAACACCACCGCGTCGGTCAATCGCGTCAGAATGCGCAGTTGTTCCGCGCGGCTGAGCGCCAGCCGGTTTTGCGTCCGCTCCATTCGTTCTTGCAACCAATACCGCATCGCATAGTCGTCAATGTGCATAAACTGGACGCCGATGGAGCGACAGTAAGTGCTGCGCAACCGCTCAATGATTTCGCGCAATGGCAATAGACGATCTGGTTCCATCGTCGCGCAGGCAAACTGCCGATCTAGGTCCGCAGCGGTCAGACCGTGATAAGCCGGATCAAGCTCAGGTGGCTCCGCCTTCGGCTGCCGCAGTGGGTCAATTTGCGCGATGATGTGTCCGCGCGAACGATAACTGCGAATCAGCGAATCCACACGTTCCTGTAAATCCGCCACCTCCGATTCACCACCTTGCGCCGGGTTGGCACGCCGGGCCGGCGGTGGGTTAAAAACGCTGTAATGGCGAAACAACATAGGCGGCACTGCCGGTCCGCCGTTGGGTTCGCCGTTCGTCAGTCCCGCAAAATAGCGCTGCCATTCTGGCGGAGCCGACGCGGGATCGCGCAGGTAATCTGCATACAAGCCCTCCAGATAGGCCAAGCTCAAGTGACTGAGCGTTGTGGATCCATTAGCCATAGTTTTGCTCAACTTAACTTCAGCATATAGCCAGCGTAAATCACCTGCCACTCTGAAAACAACATTCAGGAATGAGTCATGGCCTCCGGGCGAACGAGCCGGTCGAACTCCTCACCCGACAACAAGCCCAGTTTCAAACAGGCTTCGCGGAGGCCGATGCCGTCAGCATACGCCACGTGCGCGATGCGGGCAGCCTTGTCGTAGCCAATTGCGGGAGTGAGCGCGGTCACCAGCATCAGTGAATTATCCACGTAGGAAGCAATGCGGGCGCAGTTGAGTGTGATACCTTTGATCAGATATTCGACAAAGCCGTGGCTGGCGTCGTGGAGGAGTGTCACTGAATGCAAAAAGTTGTGGATGATGACGGGCTTGAAAACATTCAGCTCGAAATTGCCCTGGGACCCGGCAAAGGCAATCGCCGCGTTGTTTCCGTGAATCTGCGCCGCAATCATGGTCATCGCTTCGCACTGCGTGGGATTGACCTTGCCCGGCATGATGGATGAACCCGGCTCATTTTCGGGGATCTGAAGTTCGCCCAGACCGCAACGCGGGCCGGATGCCAGCCAGCGAATGTCATTGGCAATCTTCATCAGCGAGCCAGCCAGGGTATGGATTGCGCCGTGCGCAAACACCAGTTCATCGTGCGCCGAGAGCGCGGCAAACTTGTTGGGATGCGACCGAAAGGGCAGTCCAGTCAATTCGGCAATTTTGGCGGCGGCACGCCTGGCAAACTCCGGCGGCGCGTTGAGGCCGGTGCCGACGGCGGTGCCACCGATGGCCAGATCATAAAGGCCGTCGAGCGCCAGCTTGAGCCGGTCAAGGTCGCGGGCCAGCAGATTCGCCCAACCGGACATTTCCTGTCCGACCGTGAGCGGTGTGGCGTCCTGCAAATGCGTGCGTCCAATCTTGACCACGTCGGTGAATTCCTTCGCCTTGGCGTCAATGGCACCGTGAACCCGTTGAATGGCGGGAATGAGATCATCGTGCAGCCGCCCGGCCGCCGCGATGTGCATGGCCGTCGGGAAAGTGTCATTCGACGACTGCGATCGGTTGACGTGGTCATTGGGATGAATGGGATTCTTGGAGCCCAGCACGCCGCCCGCCATTTCGATCGCCCGGTTGGCAATCACCTCGTTCGCGTTCATGTTGGTGGACGTCCCGGCTCCGCCCTGGATCTGTCTCTTATACACATCTCCGAGCCCACGAGACTCCTGAGCATCTCG
>DMQW01000250.1:2228-7800 GCA_003455565.1 Limisphaerales bacterium | reverse complement strand
GAATTTTGAATTTTGAATTGCCGAGCTGGCTTGCCAGCCATTCCATCTCCGGCCGATACATCGCCGCCTCTTCCGAGACGACGATGTGAACTTGCTTCGCGTCGCCGAAGATGGACTCAAAGCCACGCATCATTCCATCCGCACCGCCCAGAATTTCCGCTTTCCGCTTTCCGCTTTCCGCTTTTGAGTAGGTTTTATTGAGCCACCCCGTCAGCCCGATGCCGCCCGGCACCGAATCCAGTTCCGTAATGCTGAAACCATTTTCCGTCAGCAAAATGTCGGGCCGGATCACGCGCGGCACATCGTTCTTGAACGCCGCCGCCCGCTGAAGCTCGATCAATTCGCGCGGCTTGCCCAAGTCCAGCCAGCGCGCGACCCATTCCGGCTGTTTGCCCTCGACGCTCTTGCGGTAAAGCAGATTGGTCGCGCGATAAAATTGCAGCAGCACGCGCCCCAGCGATTCGATTTCCTTCGACAGATTTTCGCCCAGCGGAAACGGCGTCGGCGAAATCCTCCATTCCAGCCCGGCAAAAAGTCCGCCAGCGGGAATTTGCTCGCGGATGAAGCGCGCATTCCGTTCGAGAGCACCAGATTCCATTGTGGCGTCAGTCATTTTGATGCTTCGCTAATTTCTAAAATTTCGACGGGACGCTTAACTAGAGTTAATTGCAACCCAAGCCGTTCGCGGGCTGCGTCAATGACAGCGTCAGGGTTGGGCCGGAACTGTTCGGAATCAGGTTTTGCCAATTCTATTTTCAGGCGTTTGTCATTTTTGAGAGCTTTTCCTTCTCTCAATTCCGCTGGCAATGAACTAATCCAGTCACCATTCGGATTGGCGTAAATGGCCTGCCAAACCCTTCTGTCCGTCGTCGCCGCTAATTGCTCGGCCTCCGAAAGTTTCCATTTCAAGTCCACGTCAAAAAGCCCCTTCAAATCAGTTTCATCAAAAACTGGTTTTCCCAAGGCTGGTTCCAAATAATCTACGATTACTTTCATAGTCATTCCATTAAGCCGGAAACCGCCAATACTGCTACCGCCTCCTCCAGATTCTTCGACTTTTCGAAAGCCGGGAGCGTTAGTGTTGATTTGCGTTAGAACATAAACATCCATCGTTTTCATGGTTTGTTTTACTTCGAGGCCAAACGTTGTGCGAAGTGCGGCAATAAACTCACTTTGCAATTCGTTTGAATGCCCCGAAGGCGCTCTTAATTCAAAATCATAATACCCATCGGGCAACTTGCATTTGATGAATGTGCGGCTGGAGGTTTTATCGAATACAAAATTTAAGGCAGATTCAACAGTGGCAATTTGGCCTTCAAAGCCGAAGTTGTCAGAAGTGTGCGACCAAGTGCAAACAGGCCCTTGAATCTTTGGCGGCATTTTGTGCTCACGAATGGAAATTTCAAACAGCGCCGGAATTTGATTGGGAACGACTTCAGTAGAATGTTTGTCCACGGTGTAAACTTCCGGTTCGGGCAAAGAACACTTTTTCCCGGCCAGGACTTCTTCCAGATTTTCAGGTTTAAGGTCTGCCGGATGGGCAATGGCAGCGATGTGTCCGGTGGCATCAACAATCACCGCATGAGGAATTCCCTGCACATGGAACGCTTTGTTCAATACTTCGTAATCATCCAAACCAACCCACGCCTTCATTGAATGATTTTTCAAAAAGAGCCGGATGACATCTTCGTTCTCGGATGTCACCGAAATAAAAACAACGGGTTTATTTTTGAATTGCTCTGCCAAGTCGTTCAAATGCGGAATGGACTGAACGCACGGCCCGCACCACGTTGCCCAAAATTCCAACACCACCACTTTCCCTTTCAACTTGTCCCAGCTTATTTCAGTCGCCGGTGAGCCTTGCACCATTTTGGTGAGGTTAAGCGACGGTGGAACATCGCCGATTTTTGGGCCGTTGTTATCAGCAATCGCAAACGCATTAGTGGCGAAAATTCCAAAAAAACCAAGACCGATCAAAACACCCCAAAAAAGTTTCATAATATATTAGGTTCTGATCTGTCCGCTGCCGATACCGAGCCATTTGTAGCTGGTCAGTTCATCCAGACCCATCGGGCCGCGCACTGTTCTTTTATAGCACATCAATCGGGTGGGAAGTCAGCCAAATGTCCAGTTGTTGAAAGTCGGTTTTGACTTGTTCCTTGAACTGCCGGAAAACTGCCGGTTTTCCGGCGTGTCGGCCACATCCACAAGCACCCGCGCCAAGTTGTCGCGATAAACCACGCCTTCGTGCTGCCACTGGCCTTGAATGGTTTGGTTCTCGGAAGAGACGGCGCCAAACTGTTCACGCAGCCTGATGACGGTCTCGGCCACCAGTTCCGGAGGAACCGGGCGCCCATCGTTAAACCGCAACGGCAGCAGTATTTCGTAGCGGTGCAAGCTGCTCATAAGTTGCAGAACCGATCACGGTGAAAGTGATGCCCTCATCGGCGAGATGAGCCAGCGCCGCTTTTGGAACCAGCGTGTCGCCATCGGCATAGCTTTTGCATGGAAACCGCCCCACCAGATAGCCAATCGCCTTACGCTCTGTCTCGCTGTCTTTGAAGCGAATGATAATCATGGGTGAAAATTAGTCGAAGTTGGCACAAGATGCAACCAGACCTTTTTTATCAAACTCTGATTTGCCCGTTGCCAATGCCGAGCCATTTGTAGCTGGTCAATTCGTCCAGACCCATCGGGCCGCGCGCGCCGATCTTGTCGGTGCTGATGCCGATTTCCGCGCCCATGCCGAACTCGCCGCCGTCGGTGAAGCGCGTGGAGGCGTTCCAATAAACCGCCGCCGAATCCACTTCGGCGAGAAATTGTTTCGCGTGCGCCTCGTTGCGCGTGACGATGCTGTCCGAGTGCGCCGAGCCGTAAAAATTAATGTGATCAATCGCGGCCTTCACGCCGTCCACAACGCGGATGTTCAAAATGTAGTCGTTATATTCCGTGAAATAATCCTGCTCAGTCGCGGGCTTGAGTTTTGCCGATTTGAAATTTGCAATTTGAGATTTCAAATTGGCGAGCGTTGCTTCATCAGCACGAATCTCGACGTGCTTCGCAAAAAGTTTTTCGCCGATGACGGGAAGAAATTTCTCCGCGACGGACTTGTCCACGAGCAGCGTTTCCATCGCGTTGCAGACGGCGGGGCGCTGGACTTTCGCGTTCATGACGATTTCCCCGGCCATCTTCAAATCCGCGTCGGCGTCCACGAAGACATGGCAGACGCCTTTGTAATGTTTGATGACAGGAACTTTCGAGCAGTCCGCAACCGCGCGAATGAGACTCTCACCGCCGCGTGGCATGCAAAGGTCAACGTATTGCGTGAGCGAAAGCAAAATCGGAATCGCCTCACGGTCGGGCGTGGGCACAACTTGAATCGCGTGTTCGGGAAATCCTTTGTGCGCGATTTTACCCGCGTCAATCATGGTCTTGGCGATGATTTGATTGGAGTTCAACGCTTCCTTGCCGCCGCGCAGAATCGTGGCGTTGCCGGACTTGAAACACAGGCTCGCCGCGTCCGCCGTGACGTTCGGGCGCGATTCGTAAATGATGACGACGACGCCAATGGGCGTGGAAATTTTTTGCAGCTTGAGTCCATTCGGGCGAATGCGTTCGTCCAGAATTTTCCCAACCGGATCAGGCAGCGCCACAACTTCGCGCAAACCCTTTGCCATGCCAGCGATGCGTTTGTCGTCGAGCTGGAGCCGGTCGAGCATCACGGCGGAGAGGCCGTGTTGCACGGCGAATTCCATGTCGAGCGCGTTGGCTTCCTTGATGGCGGCGGCGTTTTGTTCGAGCGCGGTGGCCATCGCGAGCAGGCAGGCATTTTTCTCCGCCGTCGTCAGCTTCGCAAGTTCGCGCGACGCGGCCTTGGCCTGTTTCGCCAACCGCGTCATTTGGTCGATTAAATTCATGGCTGAAAATTCAGTGCCGCCAAGTTAAACGAATTGTCCCGGAAGTCAAAACCGCCACTTCACGGAGTAGCGTCCTGATTTGCAATTCTTCGGAGCGCGGCTATGCGCGCAGCGTCAGCCGCAGCCGCGTTCAAATTGCTGCGGCTGGTCTTCGACACAGCCGCGCTCCATTCAAATCAGAGGCCACCGTCACGGCGCGGAGGTTTTGGCAGCTTCACGGATCGCGTCGGCGAGTTGTTGCGGCGTCCAGTCGTTGCCGTCAAACTGGCGGGGGATTTTTCCATTCACATCCAAAACCACCGTGCGCAGGTTGTGCGTGATGGAACCGTTTTCGCGCCAGAACATCAAATCCACTTTCGGCGCGAGCACCGCCAGCGTGTTGGTCGAAGCGACGGCGAAGAGCCAGCGGTTCGTGTCACCGCCGCGATAAAAATTTCCGTAGCCCGTCAAAATCTCCGGCCGGTCAAAATCCGGGTCGAAGGAAATGGAAAGAAATTCCCAGTTCGCCAGCGCGTTGGTGTCCGCGAGCAGCAGCGTGCGCGCTTCGGAAAAATTCCGATTCATGCGCGGACAAAATTCCGGCAGCGGACAGCTCGTAAAGAAAAAAGTGAACGCCACGGCGCGTCCGCGAAAATCAGAAAAATGCACAACACGTCCATTTTCACTGGTGAATTCGCAGTCGGGCAATTCGTCGCCGGGCTTGAGTTCGGCGGCCACGACGCGCCACGTCGGCGGTGCGGGCGCAGTTGAACTGCCGGTGCGCCGGATGTTTTCAATCCAGTCGTCGTCCGCGCTCACGACAAGATTGAAAGTGATTTCATCGCCGGGCGAAAGCGCGTTGAGCGCGTTCGGGTCGCGCACGGAAAAATCCATCGTCATCGCGGCCATGTAGCCGGGAATTTTTTCATGCTGGATGGTCGCGTGCCGATGGTCGGCGGGGATGGCCTGCACCACGCCGCGCGCAGAATAGGTTTGGTTCGTCGAAGCGACGGCGGTCGGCGCAGACGATCCGGGTTTGCAGCCAGCGGACAGCAGCAGCAGCGCGCAGAAAAAGTTTAGGAGCTTCATAAAATTATTTTTCAGCGCGCAATTGCGCGATTTCGGCGACGACGGCGGCAGTTGTTTCCTTGCGCAAACCATCGAAGTAGACCCGGATGCGGCCGTGCTTGTCCACCACGGCAATCCGCTCGGTGCCGGTGAAATTACCGGGCATGGAATTGAACGGATCGCCCGCGTCGCGCGCGAGAAAACTCGTGCCGATGACTTCATGTAAAACAGCTTTTTCGCCAGTGAGCATGAGCCAGCGGTTGGTGTCCGCGCCGTAATGCGCGCCGAATTTCGCCAGCACCGGCGGCGTGTCCGAACGCGGATCCACCGTGAGCGACACGAGCCGAACGTCTGGCGAACCGGCGGTGAGCCGCTGAATTTCCGCCATGCGCCGGCTGACTTCGGGACACGTCAGCGAGCAGCTCGTGAACAGAAAACTGACGGCGAGAATTTTCCCGTCGAGTTCCGCCCGCGTCACATTGCGACCGGTGCTGTCGGTCAAAGAAAAGTTGATGAGCTGTCGCGCCTGGTCGGGCGGAATGCCGCGCGGTTTTTCGCGATGCGACAACGCCACGGTTGCGAGCAAGCCGCCGGTTCCGACCAGGATG
>DMQW01000250.1:1577-2114 GCA_003455565.1 Limisphaerales bacterium | reverse complement strand
TTCCGACCAGGATGGCCAGCGCCATGGCGATGCCGAGAAAAAGGCGTTCGTCATTTTTCTGGCCGGAACCGGTGGCGTTGGTCGCGTTTGTTTGCATCGATAATTTTTCAGAACCGCCATGTCACGGCGGCGTGGACGCGATAGTCCGGCACGAGTTGCAATCCGCTGTTGGCAATGCTCACCGGCAAATCCGCGCCGACGTGCGCGCTCAATTTATCCGACCAGGTGAAGCTGATCTGCGGGCCGGCATACACAATCGTCTCCGCCGAATCATTGTCCGGCACGCCCGCGAACGTGTCCTTGCCCTTGCTTTCGCCGGACACGACGGCTTGCAACGCCAGCGTGTAATCATCTTTCAACGCGAGGTAAACGCCCGGCCCGCCGGCCCACGTCCAGTCGTCCGCGTATTGATGCTGGAAATCGCCCTCGCTGCGGATGACGTATTGCAGGTTGCCGTTGATGAATAATTTTTTCCAGCGCGCGGAAAATCCCGTGCCGACAATGCCATCAACGGAACCGGAACCCAGCGCGAGGTCG
>DMQW01000250.1:0-1467 GCA_003455565.1 Limisphaerales bacterium | reverse complement strand
CCGGAACCCAGCGCGAGGTCGTGGCCGCCGATGCCGTCGGGCAGCGCGGAATCCGGCGTGTCCAGCCTGCCTGAATCGCCGGTCGGAAATTTTATTCCGCCGAGCGCCGTCCAGTTGAACATCCAGTCCGGCGCGGATTTTTTAATAATCAAAAAGCTTCCGGTCAGCGAAGCATCGCCAATGCCCGATTCGCTGGCGTGCAGCGTGGCCGAACCGAACGAACGGTAAATCACCGGCAGGTTGAACTGGACACCAAAGCGCTGGCTGAAGTTGTAACCGGCAAAAATTTGCGTGACCGAACTGTCAATGTATTCGCCGTTGCCCGGCACTTTTTGGCCGTCGTCCTGCAACGTGCCGAAATGCGTGAACTGCTCGGCGGCTCCGCCGTAAAATCCCTGTCCGCCGCCCTGCGCCTCTTGCGCCGAATAGATGGAGCACAAATCACAAGCCAGAGCCAGCGGTGTGCTGACAGCAGCCAAAATCGCAAACGTGAACAAATTAGTTTTCAATCAAACTGCGGAAGATAACGCCGTCAGACCGGCAATTCAACGCTCTTGAATCCAAACCAGCGTTCCGCTCGGCAGCAGATCGAAAAGCGAAATCAAATCCGCGTCGGCCAGATGAATGCAGCCGAACGACGCGAGACGGCCAATGGTCGTCTGGTCGCCCGTGCCGTGGATGTAAATGTAGCGCGTGTGCGAATCCACATTGCCGCCCTGGTTGAAACCCGGCTCCAAACCTTCCAGCCACAGGATGCGCGTGGTGATTTTGGCGTCCGCAAATTCCGGCTGCGAGGTGTGGCCGATGATTTCGCGCGCTTTGAAAACGGTTCCCGCCAGTTCGCCGCCGCCGATTTTTTCCGCGATGCGATGCAATCCCAGCGGCGTGCGATTCGAGCCTTCAATCTGCCCGATGCCAAAGCGCGAGGTGGAGCAGCGAAATTTTTTAACGAACCTGTCATCCTCGAACAGCGAGACGGTCTGCCTGGAAATGTTGACCGTCAAAACGAATTGTGTCGGTTCAATTTTCCACCGCCCGCAGGTGGCCACGCAGGCCTCGGGAACTTTGTTTTTAAAATTCATAAAATACAGGCTCGCGCAGCCGGAGGTCAAAAGCACCGCCACGCTCATCACCGGAATGAGAACGCGCCGGTTCATCATTTGAGTTTGTAAGTCAGCAGCCAATAATGCTTCAATTCCGTCCAGCAGATTTCACCAGCAGAATTTCCAATGATGGTTCTGACTTCGTTTTCGTCCGGGAAATTTTTGAGGACTTCATATTCGCTTCCGTCTTCAAGCTTCCGCAACTGGTAGGTGTTCCCCTCGTCATCCGTCCGGCTGATGGGCGTATTGCTGCCGGGAACAAACCGGTTGTCCATGAAAACCATCAATGAACCCGGCGGAAACAACCGATGCAAATAGATCAGGAAACTTTTGATTTGAGACTTGCGCAAATGGGACCACCAAG
>DMQW01000025.1:2452-3807 GCA_003455565.1 Limisphaerales bacterium | reverse complement strand
GTGTATAAGAGACAGAGCCATTCGTTGGTGGCGGTGAGCGCCCGCCGGGCGGTGGCGGCAAAATCATTTTTCACGCGGGCGATGTCGGCTTCGGTCATCGCGCGTGGAACTTTTGACAGTTCATCACCGAAGGCCAGCGCGCTCGGCGCAATCGTCGGCCAGCCACCGGCGTTGTCGGCCAGATGCGCGTCGCCCTGCCACGGCAAATCTGCGGACGCCTTGCGGCCCGCGTGCGCGATTTGGATTCCTGCCACCGCCCCGTGTGCTTTCAAAAAACGATTGATGCGCGCCAGCGGTTCGATGTGTTTCTCCGCCCACAGACCAGCGCAACCGGGCGTGATCCGGCCTTCCGGCGCGACCGCCGTGGCCTCCGCGATGACCAGACCCGCGCCGCCGACCGCCCGCGCGCCGAGGTGAACCAGATGCCAGTCGGTCGCGACGCCATCAGCCGACGAATACTGGCACATCGGCGAGACGCCGATGCGATTGCGCAGCGTGACGGACTTGATCGTCAGCGGTTGAAATAAATGGGCTGGGTTGTTCAAATTTTTTTCCATGGCGGGCTGGTAGATAGTTTGCAAAGTTAAAAAATGCGCGGAGAAATTCTGCTCTTCATGACGCGGAATTTTCCGATGCCGGCTTCTGTTTCTCCTGCCGGGCGCGGATCAACGCGGCTTCCTCGCGGATGTTCGTCAGTGAAAGTTGCGTGGCGTGCAGCAGATTCAAGCAGCCACCCACCAGTCCGGCCACGCCGAGAACGCCGAGCAGCAAGCCCATGCCGACCACGACGCGCATGAAAACTTCATTGCCCAGTTGTCCCGCCACCGCGCCCAGCAATGTCACCAGGCTCGCCGCCGCGAACGCGCCCAGCGCCGTGTAGATCCAGCGCAGCGCACTCAACAGATGCACCGCTTGTTTTTCCACGCGGTTCACCTGCTCAATGAAGGCCGCGCCGCGAAATTCCGTGCCGCCTTCCGATTTCGCGTAGAGCTGCTGCATCCGTTCCCGCGTGCGCAACATCCGGTTGATCGTGCTCAACGCCAGCACGCTCGTGGCGTTCGTCAAAATCGCCGGGGCGACGATGAACGTCAGCACCGCGAACGGATTTTGCGTGAGCAGATTGCTTCCCATGATTCAGACGAATTCAAACCGGCACGTTAGTAACGGCCAATTGTCCCCGTTGGTCAACTGCGAACCGGACGCCGGGTCTTACTTCTTTGTCTCAAGAGCGCGAATTTTGATGTTGCGGAAAGAAACCGATCCGTGATCGCCTTGCAGCGCGAGGAAGCCGGCGTCCGCCTTGGCAAACAACGGCATCTTGCCAAATTTGCTTTTGGCCACGCGCGCGTTGAAAT
>DMQW01000025.1:0-2368 GCA_003455565.1 Limisphaerales bacterium | reverse complement strand
TTGGCCACGCGCGCGTTGAAATCGTCGCTGCCGATGACGTATTCAAAATACTTCACGCCGTTGATTTCATGGACGCATTTTTCCGGCGTGACGAGCAGGCGGATGTGATTCCACTCGCCGACTGGTTTAGTGGCGTCCAGCGGCTGACCGGTTTTGGGGTCAATCGGGGGCTGATACAGCGCGTAAAGCCAGCCGCAGCGGATTTTGTCGGCAGCTTTCTCATTGTCCTCGAGTTGAAATTCCGGGCCGGTCGCCCACGTCGCACCGCCTTCATCCGTGATGTGGAAAATGATGCCGCTGTTGCCAGCTTCGGAAATGTTGTAATCCAGTTGCAACTCGAACGCGCCAAACTTTTCCGTCGTCACGATGTCGCCCGCGTTGTGCGGATCAACGCAGACGAGCGCGCCATCCTTCACCTGCCAGCCGGGACGGACGCCCTCCTTCTTGAAATTATGCCAGCCAGTGAGACTCTGGCCGTCGAAGAGCAGTTTCCAACCGGCGGCTTTTTCTGCGTCGGTGAGGGTATTGATGGGCGCGCCATCGGCCGCCGGGAGACGAAGAGCGGAGATGACGGTAAAAATCAGTGCCAGCCAGCGGATGTTTTTCATGGTTGAAAAAGCTACCCGACCGCCGACGCTGTGACAACGAAAAACGATGAATTCCCGGCTCGGCCACGCTGAATTTTCCGGCGACAACCGCTGGTCGCGCCGGTTTTCGGTCGTCTAATCTGCTGGTCTGAAATGAGTTGTCTCGCCCATGAATCCTCAATAAAACCGCCCATTTCCTGTGAATAACCTGTGAATAACTCCCTGACTGAATCGGTTGATATGGAACGCTGATTTCTGCCATAATGTCAGATCATTGGTCGCAGCCGACCAATGTTTTTATGACTAAAAACAAAATAAAATTGTTGGTGATCCCGACTTTGATGCTCGGAATGGCAGCGGTTCTGGTTCCGCTCGCAATCTGGACCGCCCAGGCGAATTCCGTGAGAAGTTTTGCCGGCGACAACCGTGGTTTTGTGCCATCGGTCGCCGGAACGGCTCGTCCGTTGGCGGCTGAAAATCCGGCAACCTTGGTTCGCACGACCGCCGCCCCGGTGGCGGGCGATTCCGGCCTGCTTAATGCCCGGCACCGTTTTGCCCTCGGCATGATTGAGACCGCCAACAACGACGACGAAATCGGTGGGGCCGGCGAAGTCAGCCGCTACCAGATCATGCCGTCCGTGTGGAAACATTACAGCGACTCGCGGAGTTACCAAAACCCGGAAGTTTCCTTGGAAGTCGCCCGGCAACATTGGACCGCGCTCCACGCCTTCTTCAAGCAGCAGACCCACCGCGAACCGACCAACTTCGACATGTATGTTCTCTGGAACACGCGCTACGGCTACTACGCCAGCAAGGGATTCAATCCGGCCCGCCTGAACCCGGTGGTGCGCGACCGCGCCCAACGCTTTGTGAACCTGATCGAACGCGTCGAATCCTGATCTGCCGGGAAAACAGCACGCGACTCTGTGAGTCGCAGCGCGGGGAAAACGGGCGGGTTGGGAAAGGTTGCGCACGGCCGGTGCGGGCGGGTGGCCGGGCGCAAGCACTTACCAAATCGTTTTCATTGGCCAGGCTTGAACCAGTTTCGCGTTGGCGGTGCCGCCATCGGCGCGGATTTCCAAGGTGGCGTTGAAATCAAGTGGCGCAATTGTTTTTGTGATACACGCAGTTTCGTTGGCGAAAACCTCCAGCACGGAGCGATCAATAAAAATGCGCAGGTTCAACTTCCGCTCGCCTTTGGCCAATGACAGCGGGGCTTTTGCGTCCTTCACTTGAAGTTCCGAATCTTTGAAGCTCACCACAATCGGTCGCGCATCTTTGGCCCCGCTCTTGATTCCAAGCTCAATGCTTTTCGCCGTCTGCAAATCAATCTCCGCGCGGATTTCCAGCGTGTTCGTTCTCGGCAGCGTCAAAGTTTCGCCGCCATTTTCCAGATGGAGATTTCGCCACTCGACCAGCTTGCCGCGTAGTTTGCTCAATTGCGGCGGGGGATTTTGCCGGAGTTCACCTTCGCGCGACAAACTCAACTGGCGTGGCAAACTCAAGCAACCATTCCAGCCGTGTCCGCCGGGAAAACCATTGAGCCAGCCCCAGACGAGGCGGCGGCCGTCGGAAACTTGCATCGTGTTCGGCGCGTAAAAACTCGAACCGTAATCCAGCAATCCGCGTGTGCGCGCCTGAAAGCGGCAAGTCGCCGCGTCAAAATCGCCGACGAAGTATTGCACCTTGCCATACGGCGACACGAAGAGCACCCACCGATCGCCGAGCTTGAAAAAGTTGGGGCATTCCGCCGTGGCTCCTTCGGGAATCTGGAACAGCAC
>DMQW01000031.1:11964-17969 GCA_003455565.1 Limisphaerales bacterium | reverse complement strand
TGGCGCAAGGTGGCAGTGGTGCCCGCCGCCCGTTGCTGGGAATTCCAGTCGCAATCAAGGATGTTCTGGCCGTCAAAAATCAGCCGCTGAACTGCGGGTCAAAAATTCTCGGCAACTTCATTTCGCCCTACGACGCCACGGCGGTTGAAAAATTAAAAGCGGCAGGCGCGATTGTTTTTGGCCGGTTGAACATGGACGAATTTGCAATGGGCAGTTCGACGGAAAATTCTGCGTTTGGCCTCACGCGCAATCCGTGGGACACGACGCGGATTCCCGGCGGTTCATCCGGCGGCTCGGCGGCGGCGGTCGCGGCGGATGAGTGTATCGCGTCGCTCGGATCGGACACCGGCGGTTCGATTCGCCAGCCAGCGGCGTTGTGCGGTTGCGTCGGGTTAAAACCGACTTACGGGCGCATTTCGCGTTACGGCCTCGTGGCGTTTGCGAGTTCGCTCGACCAAATCGGGCCGTTCACGAAAGACGTGCGCGATTCGGCGATATTGCTCGGCGTTTTGAGCGGCGTTGACCGGCGCGATTCCACGAGCGTGCCGGAGCCGGTGCCAGATTATGCCGCTGCGCTCGATGGCAACCTCAAAGGTTTGAAACTTGGTCTGCCGAAGGAATACATGATCGGTGGCCTCGACGCGGAAGTGAAAGCCGCCGTGGACGCAGCGGTGAAACAATACGAAAAACTCGGCGCGGAGATCGTGGAGATTTCTTTGCCGCATACGGATTATGCGGCGGCGACTTATTACATCATCGCGCCCGCTGAAGCGTCCGCGAACCTCGCGCGCTTCGACGGCATCCGCTATGGCGCGAGAGTGGACGGTGCTGACCCGATTGAACTTTATTGCCGGACGCGCGGCGCGGGTTTCGGCGCGGAAGTGAAGCGGCGAATTATTTTGGGCACTTACGTTTTGAGCAGCGGCTACTACGACGCCTATTATTTGCGCGCGCAAAAAGTCCGCACGCTCATCCGCAACGATTTCCTGAAAGCGTTCGAGAAAGTGGACGCCATCGTCACGCCCACCACGCCGACGGCGGCGTTCAGGATTGGTGAGAAATTCGACGACCCGCTGCAAATGTATCTGTGTGACGTGTTCACTCTGGCATGCAACCTCGCGGGCATCTGCGGCATCAGCATCCCGTGCGGCTTCACGAAATCACCGAAGCTGCCCATCGGCCTGCAACTCCTGGGCCAGCCGTTCGGCGAGGAAATGCTTTTGAAAATCGCCCACGCCTACGAGCAAAGCACGGCGTGGCACAAAGAAAAAGCTGCGGTTTCATGACTGCGACTGGATGACTACCTCAAACGGCAGTTCAGCATCTCGGTTTCGCACAGCCTTTCCCAGGAGGCGGCGGAAAAGATGCGGCGCGAGATCGAGAAGCTCAACCGCAGCGGCTGGCCGCCACCGGCTTGAAATTTTGAGTTTGCAACCAAGTAACCATTCGGTTACTTGGTTAAGCATGCGCGCAAAAAACCAGAGGCTGACCCGCGATCCGGATCGCACGCGAGGATGCATCCTGAATGCGGCCATCGCGGAATTTTCCGCCAAGGGGCTGGCTGGCGCGCGGGTGGACGCGATCGCGCGTCGCGCGGGCACCAACAAGCGGATGCTTTACCATTACTTCGCGGACAAGGAAGGGTTGTTCCGCGCCGTTTTGCGCTGGAAAATCGCCGAGCGCGGGGTGCTGGCCGATTCCATTTCGGGCGAGCCGACGAAAAACCTTCCCCTCTGGTTTCAGGCGACCTGTCAGGAAGCGGACTGGGTGCGGCTGCTGGGCTGGGAGTCATTGCAAAATACGGGTGAACAGATGGTGGAGGAAGCCGCGCGTCGCCGCGCGGCAAAAAATGCGCGGCAGCGCACGCGGCAGCGCCAGGCGGAAGGGCTGGTAACCTCTGCTTTTGATTGCCGCCACCTGTTGCTGGCCTGGCTTTCGCTGACGATGTTCCCGTCCGCCTTTCCGCAACTGACCCGGCTGATTACCGGCCGAACGGCCAGCGACCTGCGGTTTCAGCGTGAATACATGAAATTTCTCGAAAAATTTGCCATGGCCTTCGATTCGCCGGAAACCGGCGTGCGAAAAACCTGTTCCGTGAAATCTGTGAAATGAACCGCCTGTGAAAAAAAATCTCCTTCTTCCAATGTTTTTTGCGGTGCTGGTTTTGGCCGGTTGTTCGCGCAGCAATCCGGCCAAGGGCGGCGCGGCGATGCCGGTGTTGACGGCGAAGGCGGTTGAAAAAAACATGCCGGTGCAGATTGAGCCGCCGCCGGTCGGCCACGTCATGCCGTATTCGACAGTAACCATCCGCCCGCAAATCGGCGGGATTTTAAACGAAGTGCATTTTCAGGAAGGTCAGGAAGTTCAAAAGGGTGATCTGCTTTTTACGATTGATCCGCGTCCATCGCAGGCGGCACTGGACGTGGCGCGCGCGGCTTTGGCGCGGGACACGGCGCAACTGGAAAATGCCAGAATCCAGTTTGCGCGCAACCAGAAATTATTCAACGACAAGATTGAATCGCAAGATGTTTTCGACACGAGCAAAGCGAACGTGGATGCGCTCGCCGGCACGGTGCAATCGGATCGAGCGGCCATCACCAATGCCGAGTTGAATCTGGAGTTCACGGCGATTCGCGCGCCCGTGGCCGGCAAGACGGGCAGCCTGCAATTTTATCAGGGCAACGTCGTGAAGGCACCGGACGACGTGCTGCTGACGATCAACCAAATTCATCCGATTTACGTGGCGTTCGCCGTGCCGGAGCAGTTCCTGCCGGAAATCCAGAAGCAGATGCGCGAACGGAAGCTCACGGTGGCGGCCAGCTTTGACAATCTCGAAGGTGATCCGCCACAGGGTGAATTGTCGTTCGTGGACAATACCGTGGACGTGACGACGGGGACGATCCTGCTGAAGGCGGCGTTTCCGAACACGGACGGGCGGTTGTGGCCGGGGCAGTTTGTGCGGGCGCAGTTGACACTTTCGGTTTTGACCAACGCCATCGTCGTGCCGTCGCAGGCGGTGCAGACGGGGCAGAATGGCCAGTTTGTCTATGTGGTGAAGGCGGATGACACGGTGGAAGAACGTCCGGTGCAGACGGGGATCACGGAGCAGGGGTTGACGGTGGTGTCCAGCGGGGTCGCGGCGGGCGAGACCGTGGTGACGGACGGGCAGTTGCGGCTGGTGCCGGGCGTGAAGGTGAGCAGCAAGACCAGCGCGCCATGAGCGTCCCCGAACTGTTCATCCGCCGTCCGGTCATGACCACGCTGGTCATGTGCGGCATTCTGCTGTTCGGCCTGGTGGGTTTTCACCAACTGCCGGTGAGCGACCTGCCGAGCGTGGATTATCCGACCATCCAGATTTCGGCCAGCCTCCCCGGAGCCAGCCCGGAAGTGATGGCCTCGGCGGTGGCGACGCCGCTGGAAAAACAATTCTCCACCATCGCGGGCGTGGATTCCATGTCGTCGGTCAGCGCCCAAGGCAGCGCCAGCATCACCATCCAGTTTTCGCTCGACCGCAACATTGACGCGGCGGCGGCGGATGTGCAGGCGGCCATCGCCAAGGCGGCCCGGCAATTGCCGCCGAACATGCCCGCGCCGCCAACCTACAACAAGGTCAATCCGGCGGATGCCCCGGTGCTGTATCTGGCCATGTCCTCGCCGACGCTGACGCTGGCGGCGGTGGATGATTACGCGGAGAACCTGCTCGCCCAGCAGATTTCGCAGATCAACGGCGTGGCGCAGGTGAGTGTTTTCGGCTCGCAGCAATACGCCGTTCGCGTGCAGGTGGATCCGAACAAGCTCGCGGCCTACGGTCTGGGCATTGACCAGGTCGAGCAGGCGGTGGAGGCGGGCAATGTGAACCAGCCGCTCGGCACGCTGTATGGCCAGCACCAGTTGTTCACCGTGCAGGCGAACGGCCAGTTGGCGAACGCGGCGGATTTCCGGCCGATGATTGTCGCGTATCGCAAGGGCAATCCCGTGCGCCTGCAGGAACTGGGGCATGTGCTCGACAGCGTGCAGAACGACAAGGCGGCGGCGTGGTATAACAACACCCGCGCCGTGGTGCTGGCCGTGCAGCGGCAGCCGGGCGCGAACACCGTCGAGGTGGTGGACAACATCCGCAAACTGCTGCCGCAGTTCCGCGAGCAGGTGCCGGCATCGGTGAATCTGGAGGTGGTGTTCGACCGCTCGCAGTCCATCCGCCGGTCGGTGAACGATGTCGAGCACACGCTGCTGCTGACCGTGGCGCTGGTGGTCATGGTCATCTTTCTTTTCCTGCGGAACCTTTCGGCCACCATCATCCCCAGCCTGGCGCTGCCCATGTCCATCATCGGCACGTTCGCGGCCATGGCGCTGCTGGGCTACAGCCTCGACAACCTCTCGCTCATGTCGCTGACCCTGTGCGTCGGCTTCGTGGTGGATGACGCCATCGTCATGCTCGAAAACATCGTGCGCCACATGGAGAACGGCGAACCGCCGATGGAAGCCGCGCTGAAAGGCTCGAAGGAAATCGGCTTCACCATTGTTTCCATGACGCTCTCGCTCTCGGCGGTCTTTATCCCGATTTTATTCATGAGCGGATTGCTCGGGCGTTTGCTGCACGAATTCGCCGTGACCATCGTCGTGGCGGTTTTGGTTTCCGGTTTCGTTTCACTGACGCTGACGCCGATGATGTGCAGCCGGTTTGTCCACGCGCAGCACGGGCGGAAGCACGGACGGCTTTACAACGCCTTCGAGCGGTTCTTCGATGCGGTGCTGGCGCGCTACGACCGTTCGCTGCAATTCGTGATGCGCCACCGGTTTTCGACGCTCGTCTTCTCAATGGCGATCCTGGCGGCGACGCTGTTTCTGTTCCAGGTGATTCCCAAGGGATTTTTCCCCGACGAAGACACCGGCCAGATTTTCGCCATCACCGAGGCGGCGCAGGATATTTCCTTCGACGCCATGAAGGAGCATCAGCGGGCCGCGGCCAAAATCGTCGCCGCCGATACGAACGTCGCCGGCTTCATGTCCGCCATGGGCGCCGGCGGCCCGACCGCCACCATGAACCAGGGGCGCATGTTCATGCGCCTGAAGGACCGCTCCGAACGCAAATTGAGCGCGAACGAAATCATCCAGGAACTGCGCCAGAAACTCTCGCAGGTGCCGGGCATCAACGTGTTCATGCAGAATCCGCCGCTCATCCGCGTCGGCGGCAAGCTGACCAAGGCGCTGTATCAATACAGCCTGCAGGACACCGACACCAAGGAGCTGTTCCACTGGACGCCGATCCTGACGAAGAAGATCGCCGAGCAGCCCGGTTTCCAGGATGTGACGACCGACCTGCAGATTGCCAGCCCGCAGGTCAACGTGGAGATTGACCGCGACAAGGCCGCCGCGCTCGGCGTCACGCCGCAGCAGATTGAAAACGGCCTCTACGACGCCTACGGCGAACGGCAGTCCTCCACGATTTACGGCGACGTGGCCGAATACTGGGTGGTCTTTGAAGTCGAGCCGCAATACCAGCTTGATCCGGCGGCGCTGTCGCAGCTCTACATCACCAGTTCCAATCCGGGCACCAACGGCGCGAGCAAGCTCATTCCCTTGAGCGCCGTCGCCAAGCTGACGCGCAGCCTTGGGCCGACCAGCATTTCGCATGTCGGCCAGTTGCCGTCCGTGACCATTTCCTTCAACCTCGCCCCCGGCATGTCGCTCGGCACCGCCGTCGAGAAACTGCAGAAAGTCGCCGCCGACCTGCATCTGCCAGCCACCATCACCGGCAGTTTTCAAGGTTCGGCGCAGGTGTTTCAGGCGTCGTCACAAGGGCTGCTGCTCCTGCTCATCGTGTCCATCATCATCATCTACATCATTCTGGGAATTTTGTATGAAAGCTTCATCCATCCCATCACGATTCTCTCCGGCCTGCCCTCGGCGGGCTTTGGCGCGCTGCTCACGCTGATGCTGTTCCATCTGGACCTGAACATCTACGGCTTCGTCGGCCTCATCATGCTCGTGGGCATCGTGAAGAA
>DMQW01000031.1:0-11696 GCA_003455565.1 Limisphaerales bacterium | reverse complement strand
TTCCGTCCGATCATGATGACCACCATGTGCGCGTTGATGGCCACGCTGCCCATCGCGCTGGGCCTCGGTGCCGGCGGCGAATCGCGCAAGGCGCTCGGCCTCGCCGTCGTCGGCGGCCTCGTCGTCTCGCAATCCATGACGCTCTACATCACGCCGGTGGTTTATCTCTACATGGAACGCGTGCAGCAGCACTTCCGCCGCAAGGCTGTTTTAACCGCAGATGGACGCGGATGAACACGGGTTTTAACCGCCAAGGTGCCAAGCCACGAAGCGACGGCGGAAGGCTGGATAAGGGCAGATCAAGCAGTCTCTTTTCCAATTCGGCGCAACAGGCGCGTTTGATTCTTGCGGGTCAGTTCATGTTCCCAAATCCGGATCACGCGCCAGCCGGCCCGCCGCAAGGCGCGGTTCACCAGCTTGTCGCGCGTCTGGTTGCGGGAAATCTTTTTGCGCCAGAAAGCGGCATTACCCTTGGGCTGTGTTCCGTGCTTGGGGCAGCCATGCCAGAAACAGCCGTCCACAAAAACGGCGAGTTTGTGTTTGGGGAAAATGAAATCAGGCTTGCCGAAGACTTTTTGATTCCGCCGCCAGCCGGTGATTTTGTGCCGCCGGAATAATTTTGCCAGCGCCAGTTCCGTGGCCTGGTTGCCGCGACTGCGAATCCGCGACATCACTTCCGAACGCTTGGATTTGGAAAAGACATCAGCCATGACGGCAAAACCTTGACGCTAATTCCGCCAATTTGCACGAATTCAATTCGCGTAAATTCGTGCAATTCGCGTCTCCGTCCGCTTCTCCCTCTCCGCCTCGGTCGGGGAGCGGGCCGGGGTGGGGTGTCGCTTCATTTTCTAAATCGCTTCTCCATAATCAGCGGCCAGCGCGAGCCGGCGCTCCATTTCCTCCGCCGGGTGCGGAAACATCCGGTCGTAAAGGCCGCACCATTGGGCATCGCTCGGATACAATTCTTCCCCGGTGATTTCGCCGGCCTCGACGCGCCGCCACGCTTCGGCGGCGAAGCGTTTCAAGCCGCGCGGCCAGCCGCTGTCGGCCGCTTCAAAGCCGTCAGGATGCAATCCGGGAAACAGATAGGCCACGCTGCACCATGCGCGAAACATAAAATCCAAAATCAATGCTCCCGTTCCGGCCCGAAACATTTTCCGGCTTCGTCGGTAAATGAACCGTCAGGATGCACAGTCACCGGCACAACATATTCCTCAACGGTAATCGCGTCGTCATAATCTCGCTCACCGTCCAGAAACTGCTGGAGACGTATCATGGCATTATCAACAATTTCCTTTTGCGCCTCCAATTCAGTTTCAAACACGATGAATTTTTCATCGTCACCAGTCAAAACTGGCACCGGACCTTGGAAGAAGGTGTTGATGTAAATTGTGAATCCATTACGAACGTCATTCATAACGGCATATACACCTGGCCAGGTTTGTTGGTGTGGGCAAGTTTTTTCACCTTCTTTTTTCGGAACAAATCAGACAGCCTGGCGTCATGGCAAAAGCTCCGGCTGTGAAATGGACGCGTGAACACCTGCTCATCGCGCTCAATCTCTACTGCAAGCTGCCGTTCGGCAGCTTTGACAGCGACAACGCAGTCGTGAAAGAAGTCGCGGCGAAGATGGGGCGAACTTCAAACAGTTTGGCGATGAAGCTTTCCAATCTGGCTTCGCTTGACCCGGTTCAGCGGGCGCGCGGGATCAAAGGACTCGAAGGCGCATCCAAGCAAGACCGGCTGATGTGGAGTGAATTTCAAGGCAACCTTTCTATCTTTGGCGTGGAGAGCGAACAATTACTGCACGATTTGTTCACGAAGGACGAAACGAAAGAAATAGATTTTCTGCAACGCGACAAAGCCCGGCTTGTCGCGCCCACCGGCCCGACCGAAACACAAGCAACCATCAAAGTCCGGCGCGGACAGCAATTTTTCCGGCAGGCAGTTCTCAACGCTTACGATATTCGTTGCTGCATCAGCGGCATCAACGTGCCGCGTCTGCTCGTCGCCAGTCATATCAAGCCGTGGGGGAAATTCCCGAATGACCGACTGAATCCGCGAAACGGACTTTGCTTGTCCACGCTTCACGATGCCGCGTTTGACGCCGGACTCATCACTCTCGACGACAAATTGAGCGTTGTGTTGAGCAAACGGCTTTGCAGTTTCTTCCCACAGCCGGCGTTGGAGCAAAATTTCGTTCCGTTCGAGGGCAAGCCGATTCGTCTGCCAGAAAAATTAGCCGAACCGGACGTTGATTTCATTCGCTTCCACCGCGAAGAAATTTTCCAGAGTTAAAGTTTAGTTTCCGCCAGCGAGAAGAACAGGTTGCCCTGCTCCTTGTCGTCAAAGCCGTGCGCCTTGCCGAGGCTCAATTTTTTGGAGACGCCCGCGATGCTGAACGGCTGGCAGGGAAACCCGGCGCAAAGAATGTCATGCGCCGGAATGTCCGCCACCGCCACGGAATGAATGTCGCCGTGCGGCGTTTCATTGAAATTGGCGGCATAGGTCTGCTGCGCGTATTTGTTCCAGTCGGAGGAGAACACGCATTCGCACCCGGCGCGCTCAAACGCGTAACGGAAGCCGCCGATGCCGCAGAACAGGTCAATGAACTTGAGCGGTGCTGTAGCGGCGCTCTGTGAGCGCCGTTCCCGTTCCGGGCGGTCACAGACCGCCGCTACAGAATACCGCGTGGTTTCCTCGCGAAATCCTATGGTAGGAGACGAGGTGACGAGTCTCTGACTTTTCTTCCCTTTTTCAGTTTGAGCCTCCTCACGTCGGCTCCTACGCGAATTGTTGGATTTCCCGCTCACACGTCCACTCCCTTGCAGAGTTCCGCCGTGGACAGGCCGAGCGCCTTGGCGAGCTTGGCGACGTTCTTGATGCCAGGATTACGTTTCCCACATTCGATGCCGCTGATGTAGGTCTGGTCGAGACCCGACTTTTCGGAAAGTTTATCCTGTGAATAGTCCAACGCCTCACGGCGTTTTCGGACGTTTATTCCCAATATTGTCAGAACGGAGTCACGTTTCGGCATGACTCATAGTCTATGAGACGCCGCGAAGATTGTTTATCGCCGATGTTTCATAATCGGCGGAGGCAGCCTAAAATTATTTCAGCCAGTTGATTTTAATTTCCTTTTCGACTTCCTTGAATTCCGGGTCGCCGGTGACGAACTCAGCGTTTTTAATTTTGGCGAGCGCGGCTCCAAAAGCATCGGCGTAAGACATTTTATTGGTGGCTTTGAAAATGGCGGCCTGATGCGCCTGGTGCAGGTCGGCGGCGACAAGTTCAATGGGCATGGCGGCAATTTCACGGATTTTTTGTTCGGCCATTTCAGCGGAAGCGCCGCGCCTGACGGAATAATAAATTTCACCCCAGTTCACCACGCTCATCAACAGCTTGTGCCGGTCGGCGGAGGCCTGTTCCAAAACTTTCTCCACCGCATCGGCGGCGGGTTCGTTGTTGAACAGCGCCATGAGCGCCCAACTGTCCAGTATCTTGGTGGCCATTACAGCTCCCTTTCCCGTTTCCGTTCCGCCATGAAGGTTTCCATCGCCTTGGTGCCTTTTAAGGAACCGCGCAGGCTTTTGATGTAGGTGCGGGTGATGGGTTTCAGCAAAATGCCTTCCGGCGTAGAGACGACCGTGGCCTTGGTGCCGTCTTCAATCTCAAATTCCTTGCGCAGGCGGCGGGGAATCACCACCTGGCCCTTGGTGCCGAAACTCACGGTGTCCAGCTTCAAAGTTGCAATCATGTGGAAAAGTTAAACTAAATTTAGAAAGTATGTCAAATCTATCTTGTATGACTTATTCGCATGGGTGGCCGCAGTCGTGCCGCTTCATCCGCCCGGCGGGTTGAAATTTGTTTTTCCCCACCCCTCGCCGGCCAAGTGCCGAAGATGCCGCTCCTTGAAGCCGACGAGACCCTGTTGGATTTGCCCGCATCCTTTGTGTCTTCGTTTCTTTGTTGTTCAAAGTCTGTGTCCCTCCCGCAGATAAAAAAGGACCGCCCCGGTTGCCCGGAGCGGCTTTGATTTTCACCATTGCCCGCCATGGCTCACTGCTTCGCGGGAGCGGCGGCGGTGATGGCCGGTCAGTAGCCGGCGGCGGTGGACTGGCGGTTGCGCCGGCGATCCGTCACCCCGATGTAGCGGCCGGGTTGCGGGACGAAAATCGAATGGGCGTCGCCTTGCGGCAGCGGCCCGGTGCGAACCACGTTTTGTCCCATCGCCTTCAGCGCCTTCATCAATTCCGGATACCGCTCCGGCGCTTCGAATGTAATCCGGTCGGGAAACCATTTGTGCGAGAAGCGAGGTGAGTCCACGGCGGTCGGGAACGGCATTCCAAAATCGAGCACGCTGGTCAGGATGCACAGCACGGTGCTCGGAATGGCCTGGCTGCCGGGACTGCCGGTGACCAATACCACGCGGCCATCCCTGGCGACGATGGTCGGCGTCATGGAACTGATGGGCCGTTTGCCGGGAGCAATGAGATTTGGGGCGGTGCCGAGATTTCCCTTCGTGTCGGTGACGCCGGGAAACAGGTTGAAGGCGCGCATCATGTTGTTGAGCAGCACGCCGGTGTTTTTGACCACGACGCGCGAACCCCAGATGCGTTCCAGCGAGTAGGTGTTGGCGGCCGCCATTCCGTCGCGGTCAATGACGGAAAAATGAGTCGTGTCCTGCCCTTCCGGCGAGAGCGGAATATCGGCGGACAAATCCACGCTGGACGTGGCTTGGTTGAGGTCAATGGAGTTTGCGAGTTGCCGGCCATACTCGTGCGTCGTGAGTTTTTCGGGAATCTGGACAAAGGCGGGATCGCCGATGTAGCGGGCGCGGTCATGGTTCGCCCGGCGCATGGCTTCGGTCATGGCGTGAAATGTTTCCGGCGACCAGCGGCCCCATTTTTTCAAATCAAAATTCTCCAGCGTGTTTAATTCCTCCAGCAGAACCACCCCGCCGGAACTCGGCGGCGGCGGAACATAAACGTCGTATCCCCGGTAGCATGTGGTCAGCGGTCTGCATTCGACGGCTTGGTAATTGGCGAGGTCATTGGAAGTGATAAGCCCATTGCCGCCGGCCATCTCGGCGGCAATCGCATCGGCGATGGGTCCTTGGTAAAAGGCGTCCGGGCCTGAATTGGCGATCAATTGCAGCGTCCGCGCCAGATCGGGTTGTTTCAGGCAATCTCCCGGTTGCCACAAACCGCCGCCGGGTTTGCCGAAGACGCGCTGGAACTCCGCCTTTTCGGGCGCGGCAGCCAGCACCTCGTTCAGCAAATCCGCGAGAAATTTATCGAGCGGGAAACCGTCGCGCGCCAGAGCCACGGCGGGTTCAACCAGTTCCGGCCACGGCAACTTGCCGAAACGTTTGTGCGCCAGCGCCAGGCCGCGAACCGTGCCCGGAACAGCGACCGCCCTTGCCGCGAACTGGGTTTCCTCTTTCGAATACATGGTCGGCCATGCTGCGGATGGAGCGCGCTCCCGAAAATTGAACGCGACCGGATCGCCCCGGCCGGAAGGCGGATGGACGAGCATGAAGCCGCCGCCGCCGATATTGCCGGCTGCGGGATAAGTCACACCCAATGCGAAGCCCATCGCGACGGCGGCATCCACCGCGTTGCCGCCGCGCTTCAGAATGGCGATTCCCACATCCGACGCCGGGCGGGAGACGCACACGGCGACGCCATGGCCGCATTCAATCGAGTGCGCCGAATATTTTCCGGGCGGGACGAGTTGAGTGGGTTTGGTTGGCGCGTTAATAACCAGTTCCTTTCGTGGTCGTCCCGGCGGGCGGCGCCTCCTGCCCCATGATCTTGTGTTCCACCTGGCGAAAAAGCCGGTCAAAGAGAAAAATGTAGGCTCCTTGAAAAACCGCTCCCAGGTAGAATGGCGTCATGAACCACCCCGCGCCGATGCAACTGCCGGCCAGCGTCGGCCCGATGGATTGCGGGAGCCTTCCCGAAAATGTGTTGAGGCTGGAGGCCAGCCCGGTTCGCTCGTTCCGCACGGCGCTCACCACCAGCGCCTGCCGCGTGCCGATCGTTCCGGAAATCAGGGCCGTGCGCAGGATATGCACCAATGCCGCCAGCGCGTAAACCGGCATCATCGGAAGAATCAGCAACAGCCCCATTCCTGACCAGCGCGTCCAGAGCAGGATGTTGACCATGCCGGAGCGCCGGCCCATTTCGCCGGTGAATTGCGCGACCACCGCCACGGCGAGGAACGTTCCCCCCATCACGGGCGCGATCAGATCGGCGCCGACACCGAAGCGCTTCGCAAACCAGTAAGACATCAGCGGCCCGGTGAGTCCCACCGCCAGTCCGTTGAGGGCGTTGATCAACATCAACCGGAACAAAAAACGATTTTCGTGCCTGTGGGTTTCTTCCGGCGGTTTGGCACGCGCCTCATCCCCGGCGGGCGGCGGCGTCCGCTTCCGCTCGGTGGCTTTCCGAAGAATGAGGATGTTGACGACGCCGCCAAGAACCACGGTGAGAAAGAGCGGGCGGTGACTCACCGCCGGGCCGAGGGCGTTGCTCCACAACGGCGGCAACATGGCCGTCATCGCGCCCAGCGCCATTCCGGCAAACCCAATCGAGGATTTCAGGCTGAACACATAGCCGCGCTCGATGGGTTCGACGCTGTCAGCCAGCCAGGCGTCTTCCGCCGAAGCGAACGATCCGGCCGCGCCATTTGCCCCACGGCCAAAACCGCCAAAAATGACCGCCGCCGCGAGCAGCGGCGTGTTGCTGGTGAGAAACGCCACCACGCCGCAGACACAGCCAACCGCTTCATAGAAGATCAAAAACTGCCGGCGTCCGAAGCGGTCGCTGAAGAACCCAATCACCAGTCCGAAAGCCGAACCCGCGAGACCCGCTCCGCTCAACACGCCGCCAATGGCCGTTCCCGACCAGTGCAGCGCGTTCAGGTAAAGCGCCAGATCCACCACCAGCGCGCCCTGGGCAATGCTCCGCCAGAACCGCGCGGCCAATATCAGGCGCGCGGTCGAAGAAATGGGAGTGGACGGTTTTTGCCGCGCGGTCATTTACTCAATTTCGTAAAGATCCGACCAAGAGGCAATCTCATCCACGCTGCGGCGGACTTCGTTGGCATCGGCGGAAACCAGTTCAATGTAAAGTCCGGCGCGGTAGCCGCCCTTCGACAAACCGATGGGCTGGCCGATTTGCCCGCGCACTTCGTGGTAGAGATAGCCGGGAAGTTTAGGAATCAAATCCAGATGCCGGATCGAACGCAAAATGCCGTTCCTCGGCGCGAACGGCGTGACGACGGCTGCGGCAAGATTGCGGTCGCTGGTGAGATCGGGAGTTTCGCCGCGCAAAATTTGATAGTAGGCGTGGAGCATGTCCATGCCGTAGGCCAGTTCCAGGATGCGCGGACGGTTGCCGCCCGGTCGCGCGGCGATTTCGCCGAGACGCGAGCCGATGAATTCCACATGCGCCGCGCTGGTCGTCATGTCCAGCGCCTGCACGCCGGCGATGGCGAGCTGGTTCAACTGCGCTTTTTCCGCGTCGCTCAAACGCGGCGGCAGCAGGCGCGCGAAGTGATGAAAGTCGTCAATGCCCACGTCTTTTCCCGTCAGCACCTCGACGGCGGGCGTCGTATAAACGCGGCCCGAATGATCCATCAGGCAGTCAATCGAGATGTTGCTGCCCTCCATGTATTCGGCCAGCACGACCGTCAGGCGCGCGTCTGGTTTGCCGAGCCGCTGGTAATACTTCGGCACTTCGTCGAGCATCGCGCGGTAGTTGGCCAGCAACATTTCCGGGCCGGTGTTGCGCGTGGCCCACATGCTGGCGGAGACGTTGGCGGGCTGCAAAAAACAGGGATAACCAAGCTGATTCGCAAATTGGAGCAGCCCGGCCTCCGAATGAACGACATGAAATTTCGCCACCGCTTCCGGCCCGATGCGGTCGTGAAAACGCTGGCGCATGATGTTTTTGTCCAGACACAGGCGAGCGGATGCTGGCGAAATTCCGGGCAAGCCAAGCGCGGCGGCGACTTCCGCCGTTTGCGCGACATAAAATTCAATCACGTTGTAAAGGCACGCGATGCCGAACTGTTTCTGGATGTCGCGGACGGCGGCGATGAGTTCCGGCAGCGGACGCGAGAAATCAAACCGCTCGACGACCACGAATTGGGAGACATCGCCGATGCGCGTCTTGCTGTTTGTGTCCACGAGAATGCCCAGGCGCAGTCCGCGCTTTTGAAGGTTTTCAAATTCGCCGCGCCGCACCATGCCGAGGAACAACACGATGCCCGGTTGCGAGTTTGACGGGTTTGAAGCTGGCGCGTCTGGTTTCATGTCAGCGAATGAACAAATTGTCCAAAGCGCGTCAAACCAGCAACAATTTCCTCGGCGGGAATCGCGTATGAGATGCGGACGTGTTGGTCGCACCCAAAGGCCGAACCCGGCACGATGGCGATGTGCGCGTGCTGCAACAGCAGTTCCGCCAGCCGGTCCACATTCTCGACGCGTTCGCCATGAAATGATTTGCTGAACAGCGAGCTGACATCCGGGAACAGATAAAACGCGCCGTCGGGAACAACGCACGGCAGGCCGGGAATTTTTTGAACAAGCTCCAGTGCGGTGGCACGTTGGGTGCGCAACTGCGCGAGATTGCCGGCCACGAACGCATCGTTCGCCGGTTCGAATGCGGCGAGGGCGGCGTATTGAACGAGGTTGCACGGATTCGACGCGATGTGGCTTTGCAGATTGGCGATGGCCTTCACGATGGCCTGCGGCGCGGCGAAAAATCCGGCCCGCCAACCCGCCATGCAATACGACTTCGACAGCGAACCGATGAGAATCGTCCGCGCCTTCATTTCGGGAACGAGCTTCACGATGTTGTGATGGACCGCCGGCGCATAGACCAGCTCGTCGTAGCATTCGTCGAAGATGCAAATGAGATCGTGTTCCATCGCGAGGCGCGCGATTTTCTCCAGCACGCTGGCGGAATAAACCACGCCCGTCGGATTGTGCGGCGTGTTGAGAATGAGGCCGCGCGTTCGCGGCGTGATGAGCCGGGCCAGCTCGTCAACGTTGATCTGAAAACCATTGTGCCCCGTCGGCAGGAAAACCGGCGTCGCGCCCGCCAGCCGGACTTGCTCCGGCAGCGTCACCCAATACGGCGACGGAATAATCACTTCGTCGCCGGGCTGGAAGACCACGAAGTTCGCGTTGAACAACGCCTGCTTCGCTCCAGCGGTGAAGCCGACTTCATCCGCCGCGTAGGTCACGCCGGTTTTCTGCGAAACTTTTTGCGCAAGCCGCTCGCGCAATTCGGCGATGCCGAGCGTGTCGGTGTATTGCGTCCGGCCAGAATCAATCGCCTTTCGCGCCGCCGCCTTGATGCCCGGACTCGTGTCTTTGTCCAGTTCGCCCGCCGCGAAGTTGACGACGTGAATTCCCCCGGCGCGAAGTTTGCGCGCGCGATTGCGCATCCCTGAAGTCTGCGAGCCGGAAAAGCCCTTCATCCGTTCAGCCAACATTTCTTTTCGCATGGTTTAATGAGTAGGAACCGGATTGTGGCCCGGAAAATTCGCACTTCAATATCATCGCGCGTTACGCTTTACGGACGCCATTTCCACTCTTGCGGGTGGCAGTTTCTGATGCGGCTTGATCCGTAATTGCGCGGGTTGCTTCTTTCGCACGGCGACCGGTGCCGAATGATTTTCAGCCAGCATCGCTTCCAAATCCACCACCTTTTGCGCGCCCACCAAAGCGGCAACCGTGGCGACGGGGGAAATCTCGGACTCAATTGGCTTGGAACATTCGCCTTCCGCCAGAGCGCGGAACGTCCGGTCCACCGCCGCATGAGCGGCGCGCAATCCTTGGTTCGCAAACATGGTGTGCGAAATTCCGGCGGCGAAGAATTCTTTCTTGGTCACATGCGGCAAACGTGTGGGTGCGATAAAAAGCGGAGTGCGACGTTTCCATTCACGCCCGAATGAAAGCACTTCATTGCCCGTCGCATCAAGCGATTGAATGAACACTGCGTCCGCTCCCGCGTCGGCGTAGGCCGTCGCCCGGCGCAAAGCTTCTTTCACGCCCAGGCCCGCCACCAGCGCCTCAGTGCGCGCGATGACCCGGCAATTGGATTGCGCCGCCTTCACCCCGGCCCGCGCCGCCCGCACGCGCGCGATGTGTTCTTCGATGGAAACCAAGGCGCGATCATAACCATCATAAAGACTGCAACGTTTTGAAATCGGATTGTCCTCGATGCACAACGCCGCCGCACCCGCGCGGGCCATCGCCTCGACCACATGAAATGCTTTTACTGGATCGCCATACCCGGAATCGAGATCAACCACGATGGGCAGGTTGACGGAACGACGGACGCAGCGAACCACATTCAAGATGTCTGCTGGGCCAATGATTCCGGCGTCAGGCAGCCCCACGGCAGCGGAGCAGCAAAAACTGCTCACCCACACAAAATCAAAATTCCATTTTTCTGCGAGTAACGCCGAGAGGCCGTCATACACGCCGACGCCCACTTGGGGTTGGCCATTGAAAAGACGCGCGGCATGATCCGGTTTAGGCGCAGGCTTGGAATGTCCGTTTGCGGTTGTGGAATGATTATTTTTTGTCGGTGCGGTTGGCATAAGTTGACGGCGGTCTTGGTTCTTTTGTTTTAGTGGAACCCTTTCAATCAATTTGCCTGGACTTCATTAAGACATGATGAAGCGCTTATGACAATTTTGTCATTTGTTTGTCGTTGGTGTGACAATTCTGGAAAATTTGTTTTTCTGAAAATGGTTGAAAGACAAAAAAATATTTAGGCGTGGCAGGTTTTGCGCGTCTGTGGTTAAACTTTCTCTGCAATGGAATACGAAGCCGTCATCGGTCTGGAAACCCACGTCCAGCTTAAAACGAAATCGAAGATGTGGTGCGGTTGCGCGAACCAATACGGTTCCGGGCCGAACACCAACGTCTGCCCCGTCTGCCTCGGCCTGCCCGGCGTGCTGCCCGTGCCGAACGAGGAGGCGCTCCGCAAAACCGTCCTCACCGGCTACCTGTTGAACTGCGAAATCCCGCGCTTCGCGAAGTTCGACCGCAAGAGCTATTTCTATCCGGACATGCCGAAGAACTACCAGCTCACGCAATACGACAAGCCCAGCACGGCGAACGGCTTTGTGGAGTTTGAATTCAACGGCGTTGGCTCCGTCAATGGCCTGGCGCGTGTTCGCATTACGCGGGCGCATCTTGAAGAAGACGTGGGCAAGAGCACGCATTTCGAGCGCACCAGCGGCGTGGATTTCAACCGCGCCGGCGTGCCGCTGCTGGAAATCGTTTCCGAGCCGGACCTCACCAGCGCCGACATGGCCTATGAATACCTCAACGCGCTCAAAGATATTTTGATTTATGGCAACGTGAGCGATTGCGACATGGAAAAAGGCATGGTCCGCTGCGACGTGAACATCAGCGTGCGGCCCGTCGGCACGAAGGAGCTCGGTGCGAAGATCGAGATCAAAAACATGAACAGCTTTTCCGGCGTGCGCCGCGCGGTGGAGTATGAGATTGTCCGGCAGATTGAAGCCGTGAAGCGCGGCGAAAAGCTTATCCAGTCCACGCGCCGCTGGGACGACGTTGCCGGTGTGACCGAGCAGATGCGCACGAAAGAGGACGCGCACGACTATCGCTATTTTCCCGACCCCGACCTCATGCCGTCCGCGCC
>DMQW01000362.1:4464-5095 GCA_003455565.1 Limisphaerales bacterium | reverse complement strand
CTGACGTTGGATGTTCGGCGTTGAATGTTGAATGTTGAATGTTTCAAAATTCCTTTCACCGTTTATGCACCAGTTCATCGCTCGCGATCAGGCCATCGCGGATGCGGATGACGCGCTGCGAATGCAAGGCCACTTCCTCCTCGTGTGTGACGACGATGATGGTGTTGCCCTGGTCGGCAAGGCTCTGGAACAACGCCATGATTTCCGTGCCGGTTTTGGAATCGAGATTTCCCGTCGGTTCGTCCGCGAGCAGGATGGAAGGCTTGTTCACGAGCGCGCGGGCGACCGCGACGCGCTGGCGTTGGCCGCCGGAAAGTTCGTTCGGCTTGTGATGCACGCGGTCGGCGAGACCAACGCTGGCCAGCGCTTCGAGCGCAAGCTTCCGCCGTTCCTTCGACGGAATGCCCGCGTAAACCAAGGGCAATTCCACGTTGCGCAACGCGTCGGAGCGGGGGAGCAAATTAAAAGTTTGAAAAATAAAACCGATTTCCTTATTGCGGATCTCGGCGAGTTGGTTGTCATTCATCTCGCTGACAAAGCTGCCGTTGAGTTCGTAAGTGCCGCCGGTCGGCGTGTCGAGGCAGCCGACGAGGTTCATCAACGTGGATTTGCCGGAGCCGGACGGCCCCAT
>DMQW01000362.1:3989-4229 GCA_003455565.1 Limisphaerales bacterium | reverse complement strand
CCGGACGGCCCCATGATGGCGACATATTCGCCGCGCTGGATTTCCAGCGAGACTTCGCGCAGCGCATGGACGGTTTCCGTGCCCATCTGGTAGCGCCGCGAAATTTTCTGGAGACGGATCAGGCTCATGCGGGATGGAAAAAAGAAACATTCAACATCCAACATGGAACGCTCAACATCCAAATTGTCCGTGCGGCGAGCGGCTTCACTGGATGTTCGGTGTTGAATGTTGAATGTTCGA
>DMQW01000362.1:0-3844 GCA_003455565.1 Limisphaerales bacterium | reverse complement strand
GCCTTCAAGCCGTCGGTGATCTCCCAGAAATTATCATCGCTGATGCCGATTTTTACCGGCACCGTTTTCACTTGGTTGCCTTCGACGACGAAAACAACCTCCACTGGTTTCTTTTTTTCATCCAATTTTTTGTCGAGCCTGCTGGAATTCGTTTCGGTGTTCGATGTCGCGATGGCATTGGTCGGGACGGAATTGGTTTTACCCGTCCCGATTTTATTTTTCGATTTGAGGACGCGGGTGGTGACGCTGGCGATGGGCGCGGCCAGGGTGTTCGTGCGCGTGCGGGTTTCAATTTCCGCGCTCACGGACATGCCGGGACGGAATTGATCGCCTTCGGTGAGACGGATGCGGACTTGAAATTGCGTCGCCGACTGTCCCGATGACGAGCTGCTTAATGCGGAAGCGGAGGAACTGGCGTTTAATCCTTCTGACGAATTGGCGACCGCCGTGACGATGCCTGCGAATTTTTTGTCCTTGAACGAATCCACCTCCAGCGTTGCTTTCTGGCCGGCCTGCAACAGCACGATGTCCATCTCGCCGATGTCCACGCGCGCCTCCATCTGGCTCAAATCAGAAATGGTCATGATCTCCGTGCCCGCGTTTTGCACCGTGCCGAGCACGCGTTCGCCGAGCTGCGAATTCAGCTTGGTGATGGTGCCGTCCAGCGGCGCCTCGATGGCGGTTTTGTCCAATGAATCCTGCGCACTGTCCACGGAACCTTGGGCGAGTTCCACCGAATGAGTGGCACTTTGCAATTGCGCGCGGGCAATGTCCCGCGCCACTTTGAATCCGATGAAATCCGAGCCGGAAATGAGCTTGTTATCGAACAGCTCCTTGTTGCGGTCGAAATCCGCATCGGCCTTTTCCAAATTGGCGGTGGCGGTTGTCACCGACGCGCGGGACGATTCCAAACTCGCCTTGGCCTGGTTGAACATCGCCAGCGGCGTCTTGGGATTGATCTTCAACAGGAAATCGCCCTTGTGGACGAACTGGCCCTCCTTGACCGCCAGTTCAATGATTTCGCCGCTGACCTCCGCACTGATGTGAACCTGCAGCACGGGATAAATTTTTCCATTGGCGATGACCGTTTCCGTGATGGTGTGGCGCGAAACTTTTTCCGTCTGCACGCTGATGGCGGGTTCTTTTTTCCGCAACGCAACGAACATCGCCACCGCCAGCACGACGACGATGATGCTGGCAATGATGATGAATTTCCCGCGTCCTTTGCGCCGGGGTTTGGGCGCGTCCGCCGTCGTCGGCAAAATCGGAGGGGTTTCCATGCGGCGAGCCTGCCGAAAGACGCGCGGATTGTCCAGCGCGGGAATTGCGTTTGCGGTGGCAATCGGGTGCATGTTCTTGTTTGGAGTTCCGCCTTCAGGCGGCTTCGGGCGAAACGTCGTATTTTGCCGCCTAAAGGCGGAACTCCAAACGTGGAGACAGGCTGCATTAAGAACAGTGTCGAGATGCACCCGTGGCAATCCAAGGTTTCAATCAAGTCTTGACCGGGCAGGGAATTTGGATAGACTGAATCCGCAATGTTGAAAAACGTGTCACAAGCTGTCATTCTGGTCGTCGTTGTAGTCAGCGACGCCGTTGGTGCTTGTTGAACGAAAACTTTAACAAGAACCCACGGCTGGAAACGGCTGTGGGTTTTTTGTTACCCTGGCCGCGCCGCCACAACCAAAATAGAAAATGATTAAGATTAAGAGCAGGATTAAGATTAAGAGGACACCGCCTTCGCGGCTCGCCTCGTAATCCTAATCGTAATCCTAATCTCTCCGCTTATGAGCAAGACCACTGAAATCGCCAAAAAGAAAACCGCCACCGCGAAAACCAAACCCCGCGCCGAGGTCGGCCCGGCCATGTTTGGCCGCGACATCTTTGTCGAGGCGCTGGAACGCGAAGGTGTGGAAGTCATCTTCGCGTATCCCGGCGGCGCGAGCATGGAAATCCACCAGTCGCTCACCCATTCCAAGATCCGCACCATTCTCCCGCGCCACGAGCAGGGCGGCGGTTTTGCCGCCGAAGGTTATGCGCGCGTGACCGGCAAGGCCGGCGTTTGCATGGGCACGAGCGGTCCCGGTGCGACGAATCTCGTCACGGCCATCGCGGATGCCTACATGGATTCCTGTCCGCTCATCGCCATCACGGGGCAGGTGAACCAGGCGATGATCGGCCGCGGCGCGTTTCAGGAAACCGACATCATCGGCGTCACGCTGCCCATTGTGAAACATTCTTACTTGATCACGGACATCAAAGACATTCCGCGCATCGTGAAGGAAGCCTTTTACATCGCGCAATCGGGCCGCCCCGGGCCGGTGGTCATTGATTTGCCGAAAAACATTCAGCAGGCCAAAGGCCAGCCCGTCTGGCCGACGCTGGAGGAAATCAAAAAAGGTCTGCCCGGTTACACGCAGCCCTATTTGAAGGCGGACGACATCGCGCTCAATGAAATCATGGGCTTGATTGAAAAAGCCGAACGCCCGGTGCTTTATGTCGGTGGCGGCATCATCACGAGCGGCGCGTCGGCGGAACTGAAAAAATTCGCCGAGGCTACGAACATTCCCGTGACGACCACGCTCATGGGCATCGGCGGTTTTCCCGAAACGCATCCGCTGTCGTTGCGCTGGCTCGGTATGCACGGCTCGGCTTCCGCGAACTGGGCGGTCAACGGCGAATACCAATACCGCAAGAGTTTCAACGACCCGATGGTCAAAATGAAGGACGGCGCGGATTTGCTGCTCGCGTTCGGCGTGCGCTTTGACGACCGCGTGACCGGCAAGTTCGAGGAATTTTGCAAATACGGCACGATTGTCCATGTGGACATTGACGCGTCGGAGTTGAACAAAAATCGCAAGGCGAATCTGCCGGTGGTCGGCGACATCAAGGACGCCTTGACGCGTCTGAACAAGCTCGTGGCGAAACGCCCGATTCAAAAGAAGCACACCGCGTGGCTCGCGCAGATTGCCGAGTGGCAGAAAAAAGGGCCATTCGCCTACCGCATCACGCCGGAAATCGCCAACAGCGATCACATGGTGGATCACATGCAGGGGCATGAGAACGAAGTGATTCTCCAGCAGATGGTCGTCGAGACGCTTTACGAACTCACGAAGGGCGAAGCCTACATCACCACCGGCGTCGGCCAGCATCAGATGTGGGCCGGCCAATGGTATAAATACAAATACCCGCGCCAGTTCATCACCAGTGGCGGCCTCGGCTCGATGGGTTACGGCTATCCTGCCGCGCTCGGCGTGAAGGTCGCGCTGCCCGACAAGCAGGTGATTGACATTGACGGCGACGGCTCCTTCCTGATGAACATCCAGGAACTCGCCACCGCGCATGTCGAAAAAATTGCCGCGAAGGCCATCATCCTGAACAACCAGCACCTCGGCATGGTCGTGCAATGGGAGGATAATTTTTACGCCGGCAATCGTGGCCACACTTATCTCGGTGACCCGGAACATCGCCCTGAAATTTATCCCGACTATGTCCGCGTCTGCAATTCCTTCGGCGTCAAATGCGAACGCGTGATGTATAAAAAAGATCTTCGCGCCGCCATCCAGCGGATGCTCGATGCCGACGAACCCTACGTCCTCGACGTGGTGACGCCGTATAGCACGCACGTCATCCCGTTCATTCCCGCCGGCAAGACTGTCGCGGACATGATCTGGAAGCCGTGATTTAATTCGTCAAAAATTCAAAAATGATGCCAACCTTGATGACCGCGCCTATTCAAGTTCCAGAAACCAGCAGCCAAGTTCCCAAGTCAGGGAGCCAAGTTCCCTTTTCCCTCGATCAAGTTCCAACTTGAGAGCTTGAAGTTCCCTTTGGATTGAATCAAGTT
>DMQW01000197.1 GCA_003455565.1 Limisphaerales bacterium | reverse complement strand
TCGCTGTTCACACGATTTTCAATTTCGGCAAATCCTGCGAATCCACCAGGCCGACCGGCTCGTTTTTCGGGTTCACGACAATGAGATCGTCAATATTCCGCTCGTTGAAAATTTTCAGCGCCTCGACGGCGAGCGCGTTTTCGCAGATGCAAATCGGCCGGGGCGTCATCACTTTTTTCAAGGGCAGTGATAAAAGATTTTCGTTCGTGGCCATGTGCCGGCGGAAATCGCCGTCGGTGAAAACGCCCGCCAGTTTTCCGCGCGCATTCACGACGGCGAGGCTGCCGGATTTGGCGTGCGTCATCACGAACAGGGCTTCTTTGACGGACAGATTTTCGGCGGCGACGGCGTTGCGATTTCCCGTGCGCATGATGTCGCCGACCTTGAGCAGCATCGCGCGGCCAATCGCGCCGTTCGGATGATATTTGGCAAAATCACTTTGCTTGAAACCGCGCGCCTGCAAAACGGCCATCGCCAGCGCGTCGCCCATGACGAGCATCGCCGTGGTGCTGCTCGTCGGCGCGAGATTGAACGGGCAGGCTTCCTTGGGAACTTTGACGTTGAGCGAAACATCGCTGTGCCGGGCGAGCGCGGATTTTAAGTTGCCGGTCAGTGAAATAATTTTTACGGAAAATCTTTTGAGCGTGGGCAATAAATTCAGCAATTCCTCGGACTCGCCGGAGTAGCTCAAGGCGAGAATTACATCGCCGCCATTGATGATGCCCACGTCGCCGTGCAGCGCGTCCACGCTGTTGAGGATGACGGCGGTGGAGCCGGTGCTGGTGAGCGTGGCGGCGATTTTCTGGCCGACATTGCCGGATTTGCCGATGCCGACGATGACGATTTTCCCGCGCTGTTTGAGGGCTTCGACGATGGTTTCGACGGCGGCGTCAAAAGATTTATCGAGCAGTGCGCGGACGGCTTTGAGCGCGGCCAGTTCGATGTCGAACACTTCATGGGCTTTGGTGAGATGGTTCATGGTTAGTCCGTGTTCGGATACGAACCGAGGATTTTTACGAAGTTGCAATGTTCGCCGAGCAGCTTGATGGCCTTCGCCACTTTCGCATCCTGAAAATGTCCGGTGCAATCAATGAAGAAAAAATATTCCCACGCCTTGCGCTTGCTGGGGCGGGACTCGATCTTCGTCATATTGATCTTGAACTTATGGAACGCGGCGATGGCCTCGTGCAGCGCGCCGGTCTTGTCGGCCACGCTGATCATCAGGCTCGTGCGGTCGTCGCCGGTGGGCGGACTGCACTGGCGGCCGAGGACGATGAAACGCGTGACGTTGACGGTGTTGTCCTGAATGTCCTGCGCCAAAATTTTCAGGTCGTATTTTTCCGCCGCCAGCACGCCGCCGAGCGCGGCGGAGAACTTTTCTTTTGCCGACAGCTCGGCGGAACGCGCATTGGACGAGGTCTCGACGATTTCCACGCGCGGCAGATTTTTTGCGAGCCAGCCACGGCATTGCGCCAGCGACTGCGGATGAACGTAAAGTTTTTTTATTTGCGACAACTTCGCATTGCTCATCAGGCATTGCTGGATGCGCAAAACGATCTGGGAGACGATCTTCAAATCGCTGTCCACGAACATATCGAGCGTGTGCGTGACGACGCCCTCGGTGGAATTTTCCACCGGCACCACGCCATAATCCGCCGTGCGCTTGCTGACCTCGGTGAACACGTCGCCGATGGTTTTCTGCGCGGAATAATTCAGGCTTGCGCCGAATTTCTGGATGGCCGCCTGGTGCGTGAACGTCGCCTCCGGCCCGAAATACGCGATGGTCATGGTCTTTTCCAACGCGAGCGCGCTGGACATGATTTCGCGGTAAATCGTGCGGAGCTGTTCGTTGGTGATCGGCCCGGCGTTTTGGGCGCAGACGCGCTCGAGCACGGCGCGCTCGCGGTGCGGCGCATAAATTTCCTCGCCCGCCGCCAGCTTGATTTCGCCGATGGCAAGGACATGGCGCGTGCGGTCGTTGAGCACCCGGACGATCTGCGCGTCCAGCTTGTCAATCGCCTGACGATGTTCGGGAAGGCTCATTTCAAGGAAGAATGAAGAATGAAGAATGAAGAATCAAATCTTGTTTCGCATCGCTCCCACAAACCGAATGCCCCATGAAGAAAATAAATTATGGCGCTATTCGCAAAACCGCCGCAGCACCTTGTTCACAAAACCAAAGCGGGAAATGGAAACATCCCGGTCGAGTTCCTTCTGCTCTTCGACATCAATTTTTTCAAGGACTGCGCCATAATTGGCCGCGTCTTGACTGAGGTCGGCTTTCCAGCCATCAACCAGTTCCTCAATTTTTTTCAATTCATCCTTGTCCATCCAGATGCCATCACATTTCGTGCATTTGTGCAAAATAATTCCGCTTGTGTCGCCGTAATTGAAATGCTCCATCTGAACATTTTCACAAGCCGGACAATGCAATTCATCGTGGTCGTCCTTTTCGGCGGTGAAAATTTCTTTGTTCACCGCGTCCAGCGAGGCGACCTCTTCCGGCGTAAAAACTTTGTCGTGATGATCGGCAATTTTTTGAAGTTCGCCGGCCGCCAGCCACTCGCCCTTGCAATCGGGGCAGACTTCAACCATTTGACCGTCATATTCAACCGATTGAAGAACGGAATTGCATCTGGGACATTTCATAAATTTTTGCCAGATTATGCTCCTGTGCCAACGGTTTCAACATAAAAGGCAAAATGGTTCATTCGGTTTATTCATTGACTTCACGCGCCAAAAACCTATTCTCCGCGTTCCTAAATTTTTGCGGGAACTGCCCGTGGCAGTGGTCACCCGCCCCCGAAAGGAAGTGAGTGCATTGACAGAGATCAAACTGAAAAAAGGCGAACCTGTGGAACGTGCGTTGCGTCGGCTGAAGAAAAAAGTCGACCGCGAAGGCACGCTCAAGGTCGTGCGTGCCCGCCGGCAATTTGAAAAGCCGAGCGCCGTCCGCCGTCGCAAGGAAAAAGTCGCCCGTTTCTCCGCCATGCTCGCCGCGCGCCACGCCGACGACTAGGCCGTGATTTGCATTTCCCCAGCCGGGCGTGTCCGCTAGGATGTGCCCGGTTTTTATTTGCCCAAAGCCCAAAGCCTGGAACCTAGAGCCTAAAAATGTATTCGTTTTCAACCTGCTGGAATTCCGCCCGCCACACTGATGGCCGCGCCATGCTCCGCGAAATCCGCGACCTCGGCTTTGAATACGCCGAGTTGAGCCACGGCATCCGCTTGAGTCTTGTGCCGGGAATTCTCGACGCCGTCAACGCCGGTGAAATGAAAATTTCCAGCGTGCATAATTTCTGTCCGCTGCCCGTCGGCGTCACCGGCCCGTCGCCGAACCTCTACGAATTTTCCGCCGACCGCGAGCGCGACCACCAGCTCGCCATCAAGCACACCATCAACACGCTCGACTTTGCCCAGCGCGTCGGCGCGCCGCTGGTCGTGCTGCATTTCGGCAGCATGGACTTGAAAGATTACACCGGCAAACTCAAGGAACTGCTCGAACGCGGCGAAAAAGGCACGCCCAAATTTCAAAAATTTGTCGCCGAAGCGAATGCCGCGCGCGAGGCGAAAAAGAAAAAATTCTACGACCGCTCCCGCGAAACTTTGCGCCATCTGCTCACCGAATCCAAATTTTGCGGCCTCAAGTTCGGCATCGAAATCCGCGAGGCCGTCGAGGAACTGCCGGTGGAATCCGACTTCAAGTCGCTGCTCGAGGAATTTCCCGCGCCGAAGGTTTATTACTGGCACGACACCGGCCACGCGCAGGTCAAGCAGGACCTCGGCTTCATCAACCACGTCCAGCATCTCGCCGCGCACGCCGACCGGCTCGCCGGTTTTCACATCCACGACGTGAAATTTCCCGCGCGCGACCATTTTCCGCCCGGCGGCGGCGACATAGATTTCGCGTCGCTCAAGCCCTTCGTGAAACCGGAGCACATCAAAGTCTTTGAATTAAGCCCCAAAGTCCCGCTCGAATCCGTCCAACGCGGCATCGCGCACCTGAAAAAAATCTGGGGCGACGAATGAATTTACGATTTCCGATTTGCGATTGACGAGTTGGCTGGTAATTCGTTCGTAAATCATAAATGACACCCGATTTGCCCAGAGCCGTCGCCAGAGAAATTGTTGAACGCTTGCAACAAGCGGGCTTCGCTGCGTTCTGGGTCGGCGGGTGCGTGCGTGATTTGTTGCTTGGTCGCGAAGCCCAGGATTTCGACATCGCCACGGACGCCAAGCCGGAGCAGGTCGAGAAACTTTTCAAACGCACCGTCGCTGTCGGACGCAAATTCGGCGTGATGGTCGTTGTTGAAAACAAACAGCAATTTCAGGTCGCCACGTTCCGCGCCGAGGCGGATTACCAGGATGGCCGTCGCCCGGAAAAAATCATTTTCGCCAACGCCGAAGCCGATGCGCTGCGCCGGGATTTCACCGTGAACGGACTTTTTTACGATCCGCTCACGCAAAAAATCCACGACTGGGTCGGCGGTGAAAAAGATTTGCGCGCGAAAATCATCCGCACGATTGGCGCACCGGAGGAACGCTTTGGCGAGGATCATTTGCGGATGCTGCGCGCAGTGCGTTTTGCCGCGCAATTGAATTTTGAGATCGAGCCGCAAACTTTTGCGGCCATCCAATTGCTCGCGCCGAAAATAAAAATCATCAGCGCCGAACGCGTGCGGGATGAACTCCTCAAGCTGTTCGCGCCGCCCCAAGCGGAGCGGATAAATGGATTGATGGATGAATGGATAGGTGGGGAAAGCGCCTACGGCGATGCTCGTTCCACCCAAAAATCCAATAATCCAGCAATCCAGCAATCCAACTCGCCTGCCGCGCGCGGCTTGGTTTTGCTGCGCAACAGCGGATTGCTGGAACACATTTTGCCGGAACTCATGGCGACGATTGCGTGCGAACAATCACCGGATTTTCATCCTGAAGGCAGCGTGTTCAATCACATTTGTCTGATGCTGGAAAAACTTCCGGCGGGCGCAAATGAGTCGTTGCCGTGGGCGGTTTTGCTGCACGACATCGCCAAGCCGGTGACGGCGGAGCGCGACGCGGCGACGGGCAAGATTCATTTCTACGGCCACGAAAAAACCGGCGCGGAAATGGCGGAAAAAATTTTGCAGCGGCTGCGGTTTCCGAAAAAGCAGACGGAAGAAATCGTGGCGTGCGTGCGGCATCACATGCAGTTCAAGGACGTGAAGCAGATGCGCAAGGCGACGC
>DMQW01000121.1:3404-5890 GCA_003455565.1 Limisphaerales bacterium | reverse complement strand
AAGCCGTGCGGCAGCTCGTCGCCTCCGATTACGAAAAATCGTTTCAACCCGTGGACGGCGTGACCGTGACGTTCCGTGACGCCGGCCACATCCTTGGTTCCGCGCAGGTCATTTTGGACGTGCGCGAAGGCAATCGAAAATTCCGTTATCTCTTCAGCGGCGACGTTGGCCGTGGCAACGATGAAATTCTCCGCGACCCGGGTCCGGTCGAAAACGTGGATTATTTGCAGATCGAATCCACCTACGCCGCGCGCGTTCACGAGCAACGCCCGGACGCGGACGCTTTGGTCGGCCAACTCGTCGGCGAGACGCTCGCGCAAAAAGGCAGGATCATCATCCCCGCGTTTTCCGTCGGGCGCACGCAGCAGATCGTTTATGTGCTGCACGAACTGACCTGCGCGGGGCGGCTGCCCAAAATTCCGATCTTTGTGGACAGCCCGTTGAGCGTGAACGCGACGGAGATTTACAAAAAGCACCCGGAATGTTTGAAGAACACGATCCGCGACACGCTTTGCAACAATGAAGATCCGTTCGGCATGGGCAATCTCACCTACATCCGCGACGTCGAAGAATCCAAAAAACTGAACGACCGCAAAGAACCGATGGTCATCATCAGCGCGTCCGGCATGTGCGAAGGCGGACGCATCCGGCATCATCTGAAAAACAACATCGGCGATGCGAAGAATCTGATTTTGTTCATCGGCTTCTGCGCGGAAAATACCTTGGGCGCACAAATCGTGGCCGGCAAAAGCCCGGTCAACATTTTTGGTGAACCGTATCAAGTTCGCGCGAAAGTCGTTTTCCTCGACACCTACTCCGGCCACGCGGACAAAAATGAATTAAAGCAATACGTCCAGAAACTTTCGGGCGACCTCAAAAAAATCGTCTGCATCCACGGCGAAGAATCGCAATGCCTCGCCCACGCAGAAACCTTGCGTGCGATGAAGCCGAAAGCCGAAGTGATCGTGCCGGAATACATGCAGGTCGTGGAGATTTGATTTCATTGGGCAGTTGATTTTTTCACCGCCACGAGGCACAATGTCATTGTGAAACTTCTCGAACGTATCACGATGGAATCCGGCAAGTGCGGCGGCAGGCCGTGCATCCGGGGATTGCGCGTTCGCGTGACGGACATCCTCGGAATGCTGGCCGAGGGCGTGTCGCACGAGGAAATTCTTCGCGACTATCCCTATCTTGAGCCGGATGACATCAAGGCTGCGCTCGCCTACGCCGCGCGCCAGTCCGACCACGCGGTGCTCCAAACGGCTTGAACTTCCTCGTTGATTCCCAACTGCCGCCCGCCTTGGCGCGCTGGATTTTGGCGCAGGGCCATCATGCAATTCACGTCGCCGAATTAGGTTTGGAGGCGGATGACGATTCAGTGATTTGGCAGCACGCACGAAAAGAGAAAACAATCATCGTCAGCAAGGACGAGGATTTTGCCGACCGCTGGCTGTTGAACGACGACGGCATCGCGCTGGTGTGGATTCGCAAAGGCAATTGTTCAAACCGCGCGTTGATGAACTGGCTCGAACCGTTATGGCCGGATGTTTTACGACGCTTGGAACAAGGAGAACAACTGATTGAACTGCGCGCGTAAGAATTCCAATGCGTCGCCCACCTGGAAACGCTGCGCGCGATGAAGCCGAAAGCCCAGGTCATCGTGCCGGAATACATGCAGGTCGTGGAGATTTGATGAATAACAGCTATTGACAACTATTGTTACCAGCCTAAATTTGTTCCATGAATGTCGCCTTGAGCAAATACTACGAAGACTTCGTCGGTGATTTGATTGAAAGCGGGCGTTACGGCAATTCCAGCGAAGTGGTGCGCGCCGGTTTGCGCGCCCTGGAAAAAACCGAGCAACAATCCGCCTTGGATATTCCCGAACTGGACAAAAAACTTCTCGCTGGCGTCCGCAGCCCGGCCAAAGCGTTGACCGCCGCCGATTTTGACCGCATCCGCACCCGCACCCGCCGCAAGCTCAAAGAACTTGAAGCCGCTTAAAATCATCCGCGCCGAGGAAGCGATTCGCAATGTGGCGGACATTCATCTGTTCATCGCGATGAACAACCCCGCTGCCGCCGACCGGTTTCTGGATGCGCTGCGTTTGACCTTTCGCACGCTGGCGCGCTGGCCGGAAGTTGGCCCGCACTACCAGTCCAACCGCGCCGAACTGACTGGTATGCGCTTCTGGCCGGTGCGCCGGTTCACGAATTACTTGATTTTCTATCGCGTCACAGGCAAGCCGCGCCGTCTGCATATCGTCCGCGTTCTTCATGGCGCGCGGGATGTTCCGCAAATTCTGGGTTGAACCTTGCACACGCGGAAACGCTGCACGCGATGAAACCGAAAGCCCAGGTCATCGGGCCGGAATACCAGCCGGTGGTGGAGATTTAAGACGGTGGAAACATCGAACAACCAACATCCAACGCCCAACATCGAATGTCGTCATGCGTCGTGCGTCGTGCGTTTCGTTCGATGTT
>DMQW01000121.1:915-3038 GCA_003455565.1 Limisphaerales bacterium | reverse complement strand
CCGTCAAACCGGCTGTGTTATTGTGTTGCCATGAGCACGGCGGAATTGATTCTGGAAAAAACAAGCAAACTTCCCGACGAACTTCAGCAGGAAGCGTTGCATTATGTGGATTCACTGCTCGCGCGTCAGGCGGAGAACGCGGAGCAGCGCAACTGGGCGCGCTTTTCCGCGCAACAGTTGGCCGTTCAATACGCGTCCGAAGACGCCATCTACGACCAAGACTGATGCCCGCGCACAATCAAGGCGAAGTGCTGCTGGCATGGCTGGTGTTTTCCGACGGACAGGGAGCGAAACGCCGCCCGTTTTGGTGGTGCATGATTTTGGCGACGACGATTTGCTCGTCATGCCAATCACGAGCCAGCGCGCCCGCGTTGCCACGGATTTGATTCTTTTGGATTGGAAAAGCGCGGGACTGAAACTGCCTTCAACTGTTCGCGTCGAAAAATTGGCGACCATTGAAAAATCTTGCGTGGCGCGAAAGTTGGGCGTGCTTCCATCCGCCGAATTGGTTCGGGTCAAAGAAACTTTGGCTGCCGTCTTCAAACAGATTCTCGAGTGATAAAAACGCCTCGCACGCACGAAACCGTTGCGCGCGATGAAACCGAAAGCCCAGGTCATCGGGCCGGAATACAAGCCAGTGGTGGAGATTTAAGACGGTGGAAACATCGAACAACCAACATCCAACATCGAACATCCAATGAAGCCGCGCGCCGCCGCTCATTGGTTGTTCGGTGTTGGTTGTTCGTTTTGATTCATCTCTCACCCATTGTCCCGACGGGACAAGGCTCTCGGCGGCGAAGAAATTAAGAGCGTGCCGGAATACCAGCAGAGTGTGGAGATTTGAATTTTGAAATCCCTTTAGCCTCGCTGTCGGGCGGCTTTTTGCCGGATGGCAATGTAAGATTTTGGAATTATCCACCACATGCGCTCGGTGACGATTTTACAGTCTGGAAATAATTGCCGCATCTCCGACTTGCGCAGCAATCGCGTCGTCTCAACCATGAAATTAATTTGATCCCGCGTCGGGCGCTCGATCCATCCCCACAAGGTGCCCCAGCGTAATATTTTCCTTTGGAATGAACGCGGGAGGTAGTGAATAAGAGGGGTCATGTAATGAGGTTCAATGGGACACTCGTATGCGGGTGTCTGCACCCACAGAGATTTTGCGACCCGACGGATTTCGGAGGCAAACTGCTGCTGGCGCTCCCACGAGCCAACATGTTCGATGACGCTGTTTGAAAATCCGATATCGTAACTCTCGTCCGGCATGGCCAGCGAACAACCGTCCCCGACTAAAACCCTGATGTTATGGCTGGGATTAGCCTCAGCGCGCCAGAACACTTCATGAATATTAAGCGCATCAATGCGCTCCACCGACTGCGGGTGAGAAGTCCAAAACCCGGGGTATCCGCCTACGTCCAGCATGATATCTGATGCGGCTGGCTTCAGAAGTCGAAGGAAGAGTTTGAACCTTTTCTTCCGCCATATTTTGAATATCTGGCGGTAAATAGTGTGAATATTAAATTGCATATGCGCTCCAGGTGCCTAACAGGCAGCTATAAGATCCGTAGATTTTTTCACCGGTCGTTTCAATCCCGAAAATTCACAAACTGCACGGCCACGGGAAATTCCTTCGCGCGCACGGCGGCGATGACGGCCTGCAAATCATCGCGGCTCTTGCTGTTCACGCGCACTTCGTCGCCTTGAATCTGCGTCGTCACCTTGAACTTGCCGTCGCGGATGAAGCCGGTGATCTCCTTGGCGACAGCGCTCTCGATGCCCTGCTTGATCTTGATGCTCTGCCGCGCGTGGCCGAGCGGCGAGATGTCCGGGTCGCATTGCTCCACGCTTTTCAGGCTGATGCCGCGCTTGGCGAGCCTGCCGATGACGATTTCGTTGAGCGTGGTGACTTTGAACTGGTCGGCGGCGGTGAGTTTGATCTCGGTTTTCTCCAGCACGATTTCCCATTGGCTGTTCTTGAAATCGAAACGGTTGGCCAGTTCCTTTCTGGCCTGGTTGACCGCATTTTCGATTTCCATCGTGTTGACCTGCGAAACAATGTCGAATGAAGGCATGATTAGAGCGTAGGAAAGCCGGCCGAAAAGGAAAAGTCTTAATCCTAA
>DMQW01000121.1:461-645 GCA_003455565.1 Limisphaerales bacterium | reverse complement strand
CCTATTTGATTGATTTCAAAGCTGCCGCGTCGTAGAAACATCCGCAATCAACCGCCTGGTGCCAATCGTCGAATGACCGAAATCAAATCCAATGCCGTCATTCAGCCTCGCCGGCTCATTTCCGCTGCGCTGTTAGGTTGTGAGGGAAGATTGAACCCGAACTCCGAAGCAGGCATGGGGGAGC
>DMQW01000121.1:0-160 GCA_003455565.1 Limisphaerales bacterium | reverse complement strand
ACTAGACGCTCTTTCAAAATCCCCGCCCGCTGAGGGCAGCGGGCCTGCAAATGCGATTTTGGCCCAGATTCCTGTAGGCCGCGTGCCCTCACGCGGCATTGGGTTGGGTTTTGAAAGCACCCCACTATTCCGGGAATTTCCGGCGCGAAAAAGTTTGCGG
>DMQW01000122.1:21078-21382 GCA_003455565.1 Limisphaerales bacterium | reverse complement strand
GTATAAGAGACAGGTTTTGGAGGCGGTTTTCAAACTGCCCGTCCGCGCACAGAAAAAGGCCACCCCATGAATATCTACGCCTACAAATTCGACATCAGCCGGGCGACGGATGCCGGCACGCTGCACGCCTACGCCGCCGACGCCAAGACCGATGACACGCTGCCCAGCGACGAGAAGGAAGAGGTGCTCCTGGCGATCCATGAGCGCTTTTGTTTTCTCAACGCCCGTGCCGCCAAGCCCGCCAAGGGGCGGTGGGATTGAAAGCCGGGATTAAAAACCGAAACATCGAACATTCAACATCGAA
>DMQW01000122.1:0-20889 GCA_003455565.1 Limisphaerales bacterium | reverse complement strand
AACATCGAACATTCAACATCGAACATCGAACACCCATTTAACACTTTCGCCGGCAAAATCTGCGGCGATGAACCAAAGGAAGAACAGTATGGACAGAGACAACAAGAAAACGACGGTTGAAGAGTCCGGTGACGAAAAGAAAACCACCGAGGAAACCCACAAGGCCGGTCAGCCGGCCCGCGAAGAAACCACGACCACCCGCCAGCCCGGCCATCCGGCGCAGGACGAGAAGAAGACCACGACCGAGCGGAAGTAAGCCGCAGGCCACACGGCCAGAAACCGTGTGGCCTAAAAGCTGAAATGCTTCACCCCGTGGAATTGCAGCCAGTATTCCACAGGGTAAAAACTGAAAAGCTGAAATCCAAATGAAAACCATCTACGCCATTTTTGCCGTCGCCGGAATTCTGCTGACGTGCGCCGTGGGCATTGCCGCCGCGCTGTGCGGCTTCACCCGCCTCGACGCCTGGTGCGCGCGCCAGCTCACCGACTCCGACGGTCAACCAGAATAATTTTATGCTTTCCAGCCAAATTCATGACCCGCGAGCGAACTGCGGGGGACGCCTGGTGGCTGGCCCGGTTACTGGCCAGGCGTCCAAACTTTCCGCCGCGCCCGGCGACGGCAAAATTCGCACCGGGCAAATCCACCCTCCGTCCTCCGTCGTCTGTCCTCTGTCGTCCGACCTTCCCAACATGGCGCTGCTGATCGCGGCCGGCGTGGTGACGCTCGCGCCGCCGCCGCCGAGGCGATTTCGAGGTTCAACGATTCCTGAACTGGCGGGGATCAAGTCCGGAACAAGGGATTATCACATGGCTTATGCGCAGCTTAAGCGCGATCAAAACAAAGCCGCCGGATTGACCGCGCATGGCAGCGCGCCCAAACCAAATTCTAAATATCCCGAACTGGTGGGCATCAAAGGCAACACCCCGGCCTACCGCAAAAAGTATCAGCAGCTCAAGCGCAGCCGTTTTCAAGCCGCCGGCCTGACCGAGCGCGGCACGAATCGGAAGTTTCCAAAACATCGAACATTCAACATTGAACATCCAACATCGAACGGTCTGGAGGCCGCCGCCACATGAAACCCGCACTTGTCAAAATTGACGTGGCCGCCGCGCACCTGGGCTGGAGCGCCGGCAAGCTGTTTGACCTGGTGGACGGCGGCACCCTTTTGGAAAAAGGTTTCGCCTGGGTTTTTAATTTTGCGAACGCGCTGGACGGCGAGCGCCGCGATTTGCGCTTTTGGTGGCCGGAAATCGAAGCCCGCGCCACGGGCGGGAACGCCGCCACGAAATTTTCAAGCTACGAAATCGAATGGGTCATTGGGCGCATCCTGCCGGAGAAGCGCGTGAACTTCGCGGCGGGCGAAGTTGACCAGATGTTCCAACTCCGCCCGCGCACCCGGATAGACTTCGGCGCCGAACTTCAGGGAAACATCGAACATCGAACATCGAACATCGAACATCCAACCTCGGCTAATTTTTACGCGCGCAAATTTCTCGCCGCGTTCCTTCAGCGCCGCTGGCTCGGCGCGGTGTCTGTCCGTCCTCCGTCCTCCGTCCTCCGTCCTCTGAACCGCCGCCCATGCTTTCAGCAGATTGGCGAGCCCTTTTTTCGGATGAATTCTTCCCAGATAAAGCAGGACTTTTCTGCCAGAGGTCAGAGGCCAGAGATCAGAGGTCTGACTCCTGATTTCTGATTTCTGATTTCTGATTTCAACATTTTCCCCAACGCTTTCTACTTTCCCCGGCCCGTGAAGTCTTTGGTTTGCTACTTCACCGGGCTGCCTTCTGTCCTCCGTCCTCCGTCCTCCGTCCTCCGGCAGATCAATTCCATTCGGGATGATGCAAATCGGATTGCGCAGGCCAAAGGCGCGCATCGCCTTGGCTTCGGACTCGCACAAGGCCCGCAGACACGCGGCATTCTGTAGATGTTCGCGCTCGTAAAAAAGCAGGGCCAGTTTCTTTTTCCATGCCGAATTTTTAACTGCCCACGGGTCGAGCATCCCGTGTGGCGAAACCAGGTAAGGCCGGCCCGTCTTCCGATGCCAATCCCGGACCACAACCGATGGATACATCCAGATGCCATGCGTGTGAATAATATCCTCGTCCAGTTCGAGCAGGGTTTGCTTCAGGCCGGGTGCGTAGCCAAAATGCTGCGGCCCCCGGATCGAGAATGCTCTCACATTCAGAGGCGACCAGGCAGCTTTGTCTGCGTCCGTGAACTCATCCCGCAGTCCCAACACGCTCACGCTCACATTGGGAATCTCGGCCAGGGACTGATGCAGCCGCCAGACGCTTTCAAACAAACCGCCGGCATTGCGGGAGAGCGATGCGATCACGGATGTGGTTTTCATCGGAGCAACAATCCTTGCAGCAGCAGGCGATCAAACCAACTGGCATGTTTGGGACCAACTTCGACCGCTTTTCCCGCCGCCGCTTTCAAACCGGAGGCAAACCGTTCCGGCCCCCAATTGGCGATGAGGCGCTGGCTCTCCGAGCCAAAAGCAGAAAGTGGAAAGTTGAAAGCAGAAATTTTCAGCATCAGTTGCGCGAGTTGTTCGACATTGTAGGGATCGAAGGTGAAGCCGTTGCCTCCTTCCTGCACCAGATCGGCGGCGCAGCCGCAGCGATTGGAAACCAGCACCGGCAAGCCGCTCGCCATCGCTTCATTGACAACTAATCCCCATTGTTCCGTCGTGCTGGCGTGGATGAAGGCACCAGCCAAGCCGTAGTAGGCGGGCAGCTCGGGGTATTGCTTGAAGCCGGGCAGCAGGACGGAGTCCTGCAAAGAGAGGTCAGAGATCAGACGACAGAGATCAGAACGGAGCGGGCCATCGCCGAGCAAGACCAAGGGCCATGGGTTAAATGCTGAAAGCTGAAATTCTGAAAGCTGAAATGGGGCGAAACCAGAGTCTTTCGACGAGGCGTCGAAAGTTGCACCCGGGGCGGGCGCGCTCCCCGGCTGAAATTCATTTTGGTTTTCTACTTTCCCCGGCCCGTGAAGTCTTTGGCTGGCTACTTCACCGGGCTGCTTTCCGCTTTCTGTTTTTTCAGCTAGTTCGCGATACCGCGCATACGCCTTGAGCAGGCGCGGGAGATTTTTCTTTTCAATAAACCGCGCGGACGCGAGGAAGAAGGGCGCGTTCTGAAAAGTTGAAAGCTGAAATTCATTTTGGCTTTCTGACTTCCTTGGCCCGTGAAGTCTTTGCTTTACTACTTCACCGGGCTGACTTCTGACTTCCGCTTCTCCCTCTCCGCCCTGGGGAGAGGGCCGGGGTGAGGTGCCTTCCACTTTCTGTTTTCCGTCATCCGTCATCCGTTGTCCGCCTTCCAATTTCAGGATTTCAGTTTTCAGCTTTTCAGCTTTTTCCTCAAAGTAGTCATTGTCCACCGCATCGTAACCAAAAAATACGCGCTCCGCCGGCATGCCCAGTTGCACCAGGTAATCCTTGTGCGGACTGCCGCCCACCAACGCCGCTGAACACAGCCCAACAATCCGCTGCTTGACCGCTTCGCGCCACGCGCTGCGCGCCTCATCCCACTCGGTGCTTTCGGACATCGCGACGGCGGGAATGTTGTGCCGGACGCACCAGCGCAACGCCGCGAATGCCGCCTTGCTGGACCAGCCGGGAATGAAAACAACCTGCGGACGAAAATCGTCCAAAGCCCGATTTAATCTGGCCGCCAGTTCACGGTGAGAAACGTCCCGGCTCGTCCCCGCCTCCAGCAACGTGACATTCTTAAAAGCTGAAACACTGAAAGCTGAAAGCTGAAATTCTTTTCTGTTTTCTGTTTTCTGTTTTCTACTTTCCGCTCCGCCCTCCGGTTCCCCGCTCTGCGCTCCGCCCTCCGCGCTTTCCGCTGTCTGGATGTTCGATGTTGGATGTTCGATGTTGGATGTTCCCTGCTGTCCACTGACCTCCGTCCTCCGCCCGCCGGCATCTGGCTTCTGTCCTCCGTCTTGCGCTTCGCGCTTCCACGCATATTCCGCGCTGCTGGCCGCCACTTCCACCGCCAGCAATTCCGTCACCGAGGCTGCCGCGTGCAAACGCGCCAGATGATACGGCCCGAAATTGTCAAAGATAATCGCGATTTTCATATCTAACCCAGCCGGCTCATGTCCCGCTCAGCGCTCAACGCCTCCCAAACTTTCTGCCTTCCATCGTCCGTGGTCGTAGTCGGCATTTCTGCTTTCTACTTTCAACTTTTTGCTTTTAACCCACCCGCTGTCTTCCGGCTTCCGGTGCCGTGACGGAATAAGGCGCACTCTCCGCCTTCCGCCCTCCATCTTTGCGGCCACGCTTTCCGGTTGGCGACACCGGTTCGCGCGCATAGAGAAAAAGCAATCCAAGGAAAATCGCGTTGTAGACCACACCCGGCAGAAAATCCAGCGTCTGGTGCGTCACCGCCCGCATCGCCGAGGTGGCTATCAGAATATAAAATAGTTGGGCGAAAACAGCGTCGGACTGTTGGCTGGCACGGAACAAGGTTTTGAACAGCAACCCCATGGCGGCAAAGAAAAGACAGCCGAACCAGCCCAGTTGCTGGAACGAATCCGCCATGCCGGTCATCGTGGAGCCGCCGGGGATCTCATACCCCATTTGGGAAAGCTCATTCAGCGTTCGCTCATCAGATGGACGAAACATCAGACTATCTTTGAACCCTTTGCCCAGCAACTGGGCGGGCACAAAGCGAAAGACCAATTGATCCCAATATCCCGCCCCATCCTCGTAATCGTGCGACCGGCGAGTCGCTTCAATAATGAAGGCGGCATTTCTCAATTCGAGAATGGATTCTTCATTCAAATAGCGCTGAAAATTTCCAACCAAATCCATCTGCCGCACGCCTTCCCAATCGCGTTGAGCCGCAAGACCGCGATAGGTTCCCGTGGCGGGAATTATCAACATTGCGAACAGGACGGAAAAAATGATCGTCAACCTCGGCGGTTTGATTCCCCGTTGGTAATAAAGTGTCAATGCCAGGGTCATGACAAACAGGACGGTGGGTTCGCGGCGTCCACCCAAGACGGTTGTCTGCATCGGGACGATGGCGGCAATGGCAGTGGCAATCCACGGCAGCAAGCGGTTGGTTCGTAGTGCTGTCGAAAAACAAATCGCAAATGCGGGATAAATCAATCCCGTAAAAAAACCATAGATGGTGACTTTCCCGGTCCACATGCTGCCGCCGGTTTCTTCCTCGGTCATCCCGGAAATTAAAAAATTGAAGAAATAGCTGATGGCGATAAATACCAAGCCGCCTTGAAACAGCCGATCAAGATTCACCGGTTGGGTCAACCGCTGTTGCCACGAACGCACTTCGGGTCTTCGATACCCCAGCCAGCAGGCCCCAAAACACAGGCAGCTCATCAAAAGTGCGTTGGCAATCCATTCCGATTGCGCCCCGCCAGGAAAGCGAATCAGCGAGACGGCCTGCGGCACAATAAACACCGCAAACGCCGCCGCCATGAAGAACGGATACTCATAAATCTTCTCCGGCTTGAACAACGTCACCGCCAGCGTAGTCCCCACTAAAATGACGAGCATCCAAAAATAAAACCACGTCATAACAACACGTTTTCTTTCGTTGAGGTTTTGTAGCGGCACCCTGTGAGCGCCGTTTTCAGCGGTCATAGACCGTCGCTACAGATAAATTACAGCACGACTTTCTTTGGCAAACGTTGAGTTGCGACGGCGGCAAACATCGCCTGATAAGCCGGGGCCAGCACTGGCCAACTAAAACGATCCCGCACGCTTTCCCACCGACGGCGCATCAATGTTTCGTTATTTGGCGATTTCCAAAAGTTCTTGATACAACTCTATTGTTTTGCGCGCCGCCGATTCCCAGGAGAATTCCAAACGAACCATTTCGGCAATTTCCATCGTGCCCGTTCGGTCTGGTCGCGAACTCATTTGTTCCACCAACCAACCAGCTTCATCCTCGCGCGCCACGGTTGCTTTGAGTTTATGAAGCAGATCCCGGCCTCCCCCTTCACAATCAAAGGCAAACACCGGCAGGCCGCTGGCGGCCGCCTCCAGTAGAACCAGGCCGAAAGGTTCAACTACCGAGGTGAACAAGAACATATCCGCCGCACCAAAATACAGGGACGGATCAGCCACCTTGCCGACCAAAGTATAATCTGATGCCTCTCGACCAATTTGTTTCATTTTATCTTCCAGCCATGAACGATCCTGGCCGTCACCCACCACAACCAGATGAAACGGTGGCCGCAAAACTGACGCAGTGGCAACGAGCCGATCCAAACCCTTCATTTCGCGATGAAGCCGCCCCACCCAAAGCACAATCTGGCAATCCACAGGCAAACCAAGTTGCTTACGTAAGGCCTGTTTCTCCCCAGAAGATCTTGAAAAAAAACGGTTGGTTTCCACTCCATTCGGGATAAGCCAGATTCGTTTTTTGGGAAAGCCGCCACGCTCCCAACTCGATGCCACCCATTCGGAAATGGCAATCAACCGATCAGTGGTTCGCTTCGTTATAAATTGCGTCAGCTTTGCTGGTGAAAAAAAGTTTTGAGCAGACAAACCCAGATGACCGTGAGTCACGAGCGGACGACCAAATGTCATGGTGGCAAGGCGCGGCCAGAGGATGCCATCGTGATGATGGATGATGGCCGGATCAAAATTGCGCAGTATTCGTCGCAAGCGCGGAATGCCATATAACCACCGGGACTTTCGTCCAACATCGCACCATAAACTATCTGGACTGCTGATTGAAGGGTCTGTTGAAGCGGTGCGATAAAGGAAGATCAAACGAGCATCCAGCCCAAGTTTCCGTTGCTCGCGCACCAGCGCCCGCGCAACCGAAAGCGACCCGCCCACGTTGGAATCGTCACTTTGGCAGATATGCGCAACTCGGAAACGATTTGAGTCCATTTCAAAAAACTTTAATGGTTGCCGGTGTGTAATACCCGTTTCAAATTTTCTGCACGCGTTGCCCAGGTATTTTTCTTTGCAAGAATGCGCCGCCTTTCAATATCCACCATATCTGATATTCGCCGGCATTCCTCAACGAGATAGGAAAGCACTTCATCTGAAGATCGTCCGACGCGAACCACATTTGCGAACTCCCCCACTTGAGCGCACGCGGCCGTTGCCACGATGGGACGCCCTGCGGCCAGGTGATCGAACAACCTCATGGGGGAACACGATTGATTGAAGCGGCTTTCACAATAGGGAATCAAGGCCACATCCAATGCCTGCATCCACGCTCGCAACTCTGCATGTGGTTGTGCCCCAACAAACACGCAGTGCGGGTGCTGGCGCAACTGGTCAAATGCTTTGTTATTCAGATTGGCCGCAATCGGTCCCACCATCACCAAAGAACCTATTTCGCGGAGCGACGAGCATTTTAGGAGAAGCTCAAAATCGAGGCGCTCATTGATTCCTCCGACCACGCCAACCAACGGACGACGCAATTGCGGATGACGTGCCAGCAACGCGCGTAGATCTTCTTCAGCAACCGGTTTAAGAAAGTCATCACTCGTTGCATTGGGAGAAACGGACACTTTATCCGTCGGAACGCCATAATCTTTCACCGCGCGTTCGGCCAGCGCGGTGGAAACAAAGAAGGAGTGCGCTACTTGGCGGACAATTTCTGTCTCCAACCGTAACATAACATCGCTACCCCAGCCGGCGTATTGAGCATAGTCATCCGAGCAATAATAAAAAGTCGGCACATATTGCTTGGCCAGCCGGACGAGCGGCAGATAATGCGGACTGGTAACCACCAACCCCGAAATTTTACTGCCCAATCCTCTAACCTTTTTACCGGCAACCGACCATAAGCGACTTGCTGACCACGCCGGAAACCGGGAGGCCCAACCGGGCGGCATCAAGACCGGGCACTCATGGTAGGAAGCTGTCGATTGATTACCACTCTTGTTTCCGCGCCGTTCTCGCCATGCCAAAATCACATCCCGCGGAGCCAACCCGATCACTGGCAGAGTTTCCGCCAATGCCTCGAATGGTTTTCTTCGCCAAAGCGTATTGATGTCGGCAACAACAATCACAATATTGCAGATAGTTCAATGTGACCCTGGCCATTTTCGGAGAACGACGAGTCCATGCACGTGACCAAATAGTTCGTAATCGTCTTTCTTCTTTAACAAGTTCCACACAACACGCTGAACGCCCGGGAAATGACGGGAATCAGTATCGTGAAAAGCAAGCATCCCTTGAGGACAGATCAATTTACCCCACGACACTCCATCGAAATGAGCATTCACATAATCGTGAACGGCATCAACAAATACGAATGAAAGCGGGGTTACCCTTACTTGTTGAATTGCTTCTCCTGAAGTCAGTCTTAGATGCTGAACATTGTTCAATCGTTGAATCCGCTTCAGCATGGCAACCATGTCAGTTTCGGCGCCGCCATAACCAATGTATGGATCAACAGCAAAGTATTTACGGCTGGTTCGCTCCGCCAGAATTGCTGTAGTAACACCTCTAAAAGCGCCGACTTCTACAACTGCGCCGCCGAAGGCTTCCGTTGCTTGAACACTATCAATCAGCAACTGCATTTGCGTCTTAGTTACAGCGGTCTCATCAAATGCAAAATCCGGGCATTCTTGAACTCCTCCATCAACTGCCAACTCGCGAATCTGGTAACGTAAGAAGCACATTCGCGAAATTACTTCTGCACCTCTAACATAAACCGTATATCCAAGCCGACGAAGATCTAATTTATGGAAACGCTTGAAGTAAAATGGGTCTTGTGGCGACATTTTTAGATTTTGTAGAATGATTCTGGTAGCAAATGGATTTTGTCAGCGGTTCACAAGGGAAACTCGACCAAAACATCGGTTCGAAACGGTAATTGATCTAGAGGTGTGGATTGCCACTGTCCGTTCAGCCAGCACCGCACCGTAGTTTTACAATCTGCTAGAATCTTAGCGATGGCCGAAGCGTCTATTCCGGGGGTCACCTCAATAATCATTCGGCGGATTTGTCCTGAACGGAGAAGAGACTCCGCACCTTTCAAAACCGATAGTTCATGCCCCTCAACATCTATCTTGAGCAGGCTGATGGAGGTGTCGCATTTCAGCTTCTTCAACGCTGAAACCAAAGTGGTGGAGGGCACACGATCAGAATTATTTTCCGACATTTGAGACGTATTGGACACTTGGTGCAACGTGCTGTGAGCGTGACGGCAGATGGAGAGTTCGCCATCGTTGGACGAAACATCTGCGGGGATTGTCACCAAATTGAGAGAGGAATCGTCTGCCAACTTGGCATTCAGAGAAAGAATGTCATACGTCTCCGGCACTGGTTCGAATGCATACACCCTTCCTGTAGATCCAACCCTATTAGCCATCATGATCGCGAAATAACCAATATTGGCTCCGACATCCAAACAGACATCTCCAGGATGCAAGTGTTGGTCAATTATATTTCGCACATGCTCTTCATGAATGCCGCAAAGGAATCCAAAATAGTGCGGATCCGGCGGAATGAATAATCGTCCGCCGCCAGGCAATAGGACGATTTGTCCCTTTCTAAAAAAGTAATGATGTAGCCGAGCCAACGTAAACAGACCATGACGCTGGGATAGCATTAAAAGCTCCTGATAGATGCGTGGTAATGTTCGTAGGGTTGGAACATTCAGCATGCTAGATGAATTCATAACAGACGACTTGTCGGGAATCTTACGCACACCGCACAAACAAGGCATCAGCCCAAAGCGGACCGTTTGGACCACAGTAAGGAGCCGAAATACCAAAGGTGCGGAAACCATAGCCACGCAGCGCTTCGTGCAGAGCATCAAAGGTTGTGCTGCCTTGATAGTGCGCTACATAATTGACCTCGATCAATATCGCAAACGTCGAGCGAAGTGTAATTTTAGCACCTTCTAACGCTGGCAGTTCGTAACCTTGGACATCAATCTTCATTAAACCGACCTTTGTGCCGGGAGGGATGACGTCATCAATGCGTAGCAACGGCACTTTGACACGATTGACCACTTCAAAATCCCCCTCAGCATATCCCGCCAACATTTGCGATTCCGGAGCCAACACGCTGGCCATCTTGGAATTTGCCGTGCAAATTAATTCAATTTCACCACTCGTTGCACCAACGGCAGCACGGTGCAAAACACTGTTGGGAATACGATCCAGAATGTGTTGCAATTCTTCACAGCACTGCGGTTGCGGTTCAAATGCAAATACCCTTTCCAGTTTCGCTAATCTCGCTGCCGCACTGGTAAAGTCTCCCCGGTTGGCTCCAACGTCAACCAACGTCCAAGGCTTGGTCGCATTTCGCAGTTCAACCGGCCAAAGATCATAGCGGCAGGCTGCCACGGCTTCGGCGATGGGAGGAGTTGGGGACAGCCCCAAACGCGATAATTGAAACTGGCGGCGCCGGCGCTCAATTAATCCAAAGGGCGTAATTGCACGAAGAAAACCGTGAATACTTTTCATTTTTTGAATTTGTTCAGCGCACTGATCAACCTCTCGCCGTATTTTTCCCAAGTGAAATCTCGCGCCCGTTCGCGCGCGGCTTTGGCCATGCGGTCACGCAGCGTGCGATCTTCCACCAATTGTTCAATCGCATCCGCCAGCGCATTCGCGTCGCGCTCCGGCACGATGCGGCCTTCAATTCCGTCACGCGCCACCGAACCGGCGGCGCGCGTCGTGATGACTGGCAAACCCGCCGCGAGCGCTTCATAAGTGACTTCCGCCGAACCTTCAGCCAGCGACGGCAGCACAAAAACATCCGCCCGCTGATATTCCTCCGCGATGCGTTCACGCGGCACTCGGCCAAGGAAGTTGAGATGCTTACATTCCATCCGCCGCGCGATCTGTGGCGACACATTTCCCGCGACGCGAAATTCGCAGCGAATATTTTTGGCGGCAAGTTTCTCCGCCGCCAGCGCCAGATAATGGATTCCTTTCCGCAACTCCGCCGTGCCCACGAATAGCACGCGCCCTTGTTGCGGCTGCGGTGGCAATTCTAAAAGTTGCGGATTCATCCCGTAAGGCACGACGACGCCGCGTTCGCGCGGGATGCCAAAATTATCCGCCAGATCTTCGCGCACAGCCTCCGATGGACACACGGCAAAATCCGTGTGCGTGAGCAACACGTTTGCATCGGGAAACTCCCGACTGATTGAACTGTAATCAGGCTGCTCCGGCTCCCAATCAGGAAATAATTTGCGTTCTTCCGCGAGAATCCTTTCTGTGCTCAACAAAATATAGATTTCAGAAACCACTTTTAATCCACGGCGCCGCGCTTCCGGCAACAACGGGCCGCCCTCGCCAAACATGGAAAAAACGTGCGTGGCGTTATCAAATCCGGCGCGTGCCATGGCATTGCCCAAATCGCAACTCCAACGCAAATGTTCGCGAAATTGATCAGCAGGATTTTTGCGATTGAACATCAGTTTCATTCCATGACGCAACATCGGCGCGGTGAACGTCCGGGTCTTGTCCCGGATTTCCGGCGGCAATCGGCGCGTGGCGAGTCGTTGAAGTTTGCTTCCGATCACCGGCAATCCGCGACCTGCGCAAAGCCATTTGCCCAAGCCTACGTCGGCGCAAATGTCGGTGTAAAACCGTTCCAACATCCCCGCCTTTTCCAGAATAGTTGGCACCGCATAATCCCGCCGCGCCCCGATTTGAACGACGATGAATTTCATTTCCCTTCAGTTCCGATTTCTCCCGGTTGGAGGGATGAGCCGATTCGCTTATAAACGACAAGGTTGTAACATGGTTCCTTGGCCCACGGCAGCGGCTTGAACAATGGTTTGATTTCCTTAATCAATTTGAACTTGCCTGAATCAATCCCACGGCCAATCCACGGATAAAGTTTTTTCAAAGCCGGAATTTTTCCCCGCTCCAAGACCAACCAGCGAAAGTAATCATCGGCATCGGATTTTTTTGCAGCAACGGGTATATTCTCCATGGACGCTCCTGAATAGACCAAAAAATGCAAATCATCGGCGGGAATGGTTTCCCGCAACCCAAGCCATGCGCGCTGGCTGATGGCCACCGCCCCGCCTGGTTTGACCGTTTCAAGCAAAGCCGCCTTGACCACTGAATAATCACGGCCTTCTTTCTGATAATATGCGGTGAAGCCTATCATTCCCAACTTAAGAAATCCCACGGCAATCAACACCCATTGACATCCCTGCAAAATGCGACAAGCACGCGTGGATCGGATTTCAGTTTGCATCCCAAACAACAAAATGACACCAAAAAGCCCGGCGGCGACTTGTGGCGGAGCATTGTAAATAAACATCGGCAAACTTGCAGCCACTGTCATGACCGCGATCATTTTCAGGCGAACCGCCGTCGAATAAAAAATACCGACGACCCCCAAAATCAAAACTCCCCAACGCTCCACCTGTTGCCACCAAGCAGAGGGATCAGACACCGACACCAGTTGAGTCATTGATGATATAATGTTTGATGAAGACAGATAGTGTTTGCTGCCTGCATCCAATACTTGATGTCTGAACATTTCCCAATGTGGCAAAATCCAAATTAAACCGCATAGGATGACTGGCAGGCTGCCCAAAATGACCGTCGTTCCAATCTTGAAAATCTTGTCAAAGAAAATCGTCAACAACGCCCCCGCACAAGCCAGCAGAAGAAATGGCGATTGCGGATAGTAACAAAAAAGACCAATACCCATAACCAAGCCGGCAACTGCCGCCAGGATGAGCCTCCGTTGCATATTTGGCGCGTCTGCCGCCACAACAATCAACCAGGCAAAAGCGATGGCCGCCAATGCCGTCAAATTCTCCATCCGCATCTGTGTCAATTGGCGGTCAACAATCAGCAGCCCAAAGATGCCGACGCTTGCGAGCAGGGAACTCACGCGTTCCACTTGAAGCCTTCGACAAAGAAGATAAACAAAAATCATTATCAGGGTGCAGACCAGTGAAGATTGGGCGTAAATCCCAAACGAGTTCACTCCGAAAGCCGTCATCATCACGGCTTGCAGCAAAGGCGTGACCGGAGGCCAAAAAGATAATGTTCCACTCCCTTTGTCATCATCAAGGCAAGCCCAACGCAAAACCCCTTCGTGCATGAATTGGTAGCCTGATTCAGACCACCAAACCTCGTCACCGCCAGATGCAGCCGGGACAATTCCAGTTCGCGCCCACAAAATTATCAACGCCGCGCAAACAGCCAACAGCGACGCAATCAACCGCCAATTCCTGAAATTGACGGCTTTGCCGCAAATATTTGGTTCGCTTTCTTCCATAACAGAAAATCAATTCGAAGCGGCTAATAAGTTCAAATACCGTTTGGCTAACCGCGCCGCGCCCCGATTTGAACGACGATAAATTTCATCTAACGAGATTGTGGCGTCAGACTCAAAATTACCGTCGCCCCCTCCGCAAACCAGTCGCACCATATCGTGGAAAGAGCAGCGAAGGAAAACTTCCGCTGGTAGAACGCACTCAAGCGGTTTGCATCCATTTCACCCGATCTCAAGCATTTCACCATGCGTTCAACGGCTGGGATAAAACCGTCGGGTGCCGCCGCATCGCAAATTATGCAATCGGGATTTGCGTAGTCGGGGATTCCCCCAACGTTGAAAGCCACAAACGGCACACCACACGCCATGGATTCCAACAGCACCAACGGAGCGCCTTCTGCGCCGAGGGTGGGCAGAAGCGTCAGGTCAAAGGATCGCAACAAATCCACATAGGCCTGCGCGGAAGGATAAGCACCATGACAAAAAACGCGCCCGGAAAGTTTCTGGTCGCGAATGAACTGCCGGATGTCTTCCTCCTCCGGGCCGGTGCCGTAGATATGCAACTCGGTCAACACATGCTGGAGTCGTGGCCATTGTTGAACCAGCCAGAACGCGCGTTTGTGTGGAACCAGGCGGCTGAACAATGCCGCCCGTGCCCGTCCATTCCGGGCCGATGGTGGGACCGGAGCCGGGATGTTCGCAGTTATCTCCAGCGGCTCCGGAAAGGCAGGTAGAACCTTAATGGGGCACTTCCAATCCGTCGAGCGAGCGAAATTATCGGCCACGGGATGAGCTTGCGCGACGATTTCTTCAAATAACCAGCGGGCGGCCCAACGGGAATCGCGCTTGCCCGACACTTCACCAGACATCACTTCGTGGAACACCAACTTCCCGCAGGCGCGACTGGCCCAAGCAGGCAGGAACAGATTCCAGCCTGTCCCGCAGGCAAGATAAACATCGGGACGGAAAGCATTCAGCAGCGCCATCAGCTTCCGAGCCGCAGCAACCGGTTTAAGCCGACATTTGCCTCCACTATCATAGATATGCTGCACTGAAACACTTCCTTGTTGCGACAACTCAAGCTCGCGGCGATGATCCTCCTCGTCCGGCATTCCGCCAAGAGAATAGATTTGCACGTCATGTCCGGCGGCGATCAATGCCCGCGTCAGCCAATGAAAGTGCGTTTGCACCCCTCCTCGCCCGACAAAAACTCCGGCCAAAGCAATTCTCATGAGTCAACGAAAGATTGGCGTGGACCGGAGGGCAAGCAACATCCTTCCAAGAATCGGAATGGTGGTCATGACAATTTTCATGTTTGGCCCAGGCGGATAAATTCACGCGCAAGCATTTGGACAATGTTTTCAACACCGCCAATGGTCGAGTGAAAAACAGTTGTTGTGATTAGTATTTTCAAGATTTACTACTCAAACAAGTCAGCCGACAATTATGATGCACCGCTTGCATGTCTGCATCCGACAATTCTAGTCCGTCAGAGAAGAATCGTTTGTAACCAAAAGATCGCAACAGCCCGACCACGGATTCAGGGTTTTGATTACGTCTCCGGATAAAATCACCATGCAGTTCGAGGAAGAGCACGGGTTGAGCAGCCCGCAAAAATCCTTCGCCGCCCTTGATTACCTCCTCTTCAAAACCTTCCACATCTATTTTGACATGCGTAGGCTGGAAACCAGTGCTGGCAAGCACACTCGTCAGTGCTACCTGTTTTACCACGGTAACATCGTCCCGCTTTTCCGATGGAACTACAAAGTAATCGCTGCCCAGCGGCCCAGTAGCAAGCATATTGAGCTGGCCATCACAGCTTCCCATAGCCGCTTCGATAACTTGAACATCTGAAGACGCGCCATTCGCGGCTAGATTTGCGCGCAGAATAGCAGCGGCTTTGGATGAGGCTTCAATACATATTACCCTTGCTCCTTTTCCGCCAAAGTGAAGTGCTGCCAAAGCAAAGAATCCGTAATGCGCCCCCACGTCCAATAACTGCATTCCCGGTTTGCTGTGAGCGGCGAAAGCTTTTAACTCGGCTGCCTGAACGGGGTCGGTATTGAAAACTGCAAAGTGATGGCGACTGGCCGGATGGCATCTTACTTTCCAATCCTTTGCGATGACGGCTTCCGGCGTTGATCCGCAGGCATAGGCCAAACGGTCCGCAACATATCGGACTGATTTTTGCGGATTACGGAGCCAATTTCGCAAGCTTCGCGGAGTGTATTTTTGGATCAATTGACGGAATGGCATAACACTAAGTCTTAGTTGAAGAAAAGCCAAAATGAGCGACCAAGCGGCGGCGTTGGTCGGTGTCAAGCACCAGCATCCATAGAGCAATCAATAGCAACGTGCCACTCATGGCGCATCCCGTTCCAACAATGGCCCAGGGACGAAAACCGGACATGAAATATACAATCAGCCAAACCGCTACGGTTGTGACTATAAAAAGAACACCCACTGGCAACAAAACCTGTTTGGCGTGTTGTCGCAAACTCATGCGGAGACGGCGCAATCCCCGAAAAACCATGAACCAATGATTGGTTGCCAGTTGGGCGATGAGCGTTCCCAAGGCGATACCAATCAAACCATAGCGAACACCTAGAATGATTGAAAGTATTACCTTCAAGGCTCCCGCAGCCAAAGTCCACAATGCAAATGCCTCGTCCTCCGTCGCTCGCGAACTGGTAGTCACAATATAACATTGCGCTTCCAAAAACAGCAGGACGAAAAATATGATGAGCAACGGATAGCCGACAAAGTTGCCGGGACCCAGCCACAAATTAAAAAGATGCGGTCCTAATGCGAGTATGCAGCCCCCACCCGCCGCCATCAGCCCCAATCCTAAATTCAAATTGCGGACGACCAGACGGTGGACTTGAGCCAGGTCGCCCGCCTGCCATAAGTGACTGATGAAAACCGCCGATGAACCCGCCACCGTAACGGCCAGCATATTTAAGTTGAGAAGAATCAGATAAGCAGCCCGGTAAGCCGGGAATGCTGCGGTGCCCATTATTTTTCCGATAAAAAGTTGATCGGTGTTCAGAGCGAGGACTATGCCCACAGCCGTTATCCAGGCACGCAACGCCAGCGGCACCATGTTTTTGACCAAGGCGAATTTCCATTGGCCGCGAATCGCAAAAATTTCCGGTCGGCGGCTCCGTGCAAAACCGAGCATCAAAAATCGTTGGGTCAATGCGCCCGCCGCCGCCGCCACGGCCAGACTCACCAATCCGCCGCCCAGCAAGACCACGATGATTTGCGCCAGCAACGTGAGCGCGCTGGCCAGTGAACCCAGCACGGCGTCCCAGCCTACATAACCAACCCCAAGCAAAATACAATTCCAGACATTCGCCCACACACCGAGCGCCTGACTCAAACAGATGACGCTCCACGCCATCCAGACCTGGGAGAATGGCACGGTGCCCAAATTCAGTGTTCGCAGATAAAAGAATCCCGCGCCCATGGAAAAAACAAAGGCGAACACGGCGAGCGCGCGATAAACACGTTTGCCCGTCGCCACGAGATCGGCGATTTCCCGCAGGGTTTCATCGGTCAATTCCGCACCGGGATCGCTGCCGCTTTTTCCCTTGGCAAAGGCGATGCGGCGCGTCAGCGTGGCACCAAAGCCGAGATCAAAGATTCCCAGCGCGGCCCAGCTCTGGCCGAGCAGCAGCCACACGCCGAGTTCTTCCTTGGGCAGATGCCGGAACAACACCGGCAGCAGCACCAATCCCAACAGGATGCTCACGCCCCGGCTGAACCAACTAGCGGCAGCACCGAAGGCAATGCGTTTGGTGATGGACATCTTTTAAAAAACTAACGGAAGAGGGCGGACATTCTTAAATCAAAACAAAAAGTTGAAAGCAGAAAGTAGAAATGCCGATTACGGACAACGGACATACATTAAAGCAAAAGCTGAAATTTGGAAAGCTGCCCGGTGAAGTAGCCCGGTGAAGGAAGGGCAGACTTCACGGGCCAAGGACTTCACAGGCCAAGGAAAACTGAAATCAAAAGCTGATATTTTGAAACGCTGACTCACCTTCATTGTTGTCACATTCTGGCGCGGCAAGAACTGAAAGCAACCAAGTCAAAATCAGAAATTCAGAAAGCAAAATTAAAAAGTCAAAAGCAGGAAGTTGAAATCACCAAACAATTCTGAAAACTTCACTTATGGCGAACGCAGGCGGAAGAACATCAGCGGCTTTGCCGAATCAATGGTGATGTTGGTCTGCGTGATGGCGCTGCTGCCGGGCACGTCAACCCAGTTGGTGGAGAGGCCGGTATTCAGGCTGTTCGTCTGCGATTGGAGAATCCAGCCGAGGTAGTCCGCCAGCCACGCCAGTTTAAGCGTGCCTCCGGCCCCAGTGGCTGCGGGCAGGAAGAATATTGTTATTATCCCCGCGCCGCCGGTGCTGCTGGCGACCTGATATGCCCCAATCGTCCAGTTACCGGTTGCGGGACGAGGATTGCCCGCGTAATCGGTGGTAGAAAAATTGGAAAGATTCAGCCCCTTCCCGATAGCCGCACTGCCTGTTTCTGGAATGTAGCTGCTGGTGAGATGAGGGTTGTCCACCACGGCTGAGTTCGCATCAAATCCCAGCGCCTGCCATTGGGCGAAAGTTAAATTTGTTCCGCTTGTGCCATTCGTGTAGTTGGCCGCCAGCCAATTTGATGAGCCGAGGACATAGAGGTTATTGGAAACAGAGCAGGTGTCGCCACCATTGAAATTCTGGAAGGCAGAAAATTGATTCGTTCCACCGAAACTGTTCAGAATCACGATGTTGTTACGAAAAATGAAATTTGTCAATGGGCCTGAGCGCACAAACTGCCCATAGTTGGCTCCGGCATACGGCGAATAAACTCCGCTGAAATCAAAGGTGTTGTTTTGAAATATGACATTATTTCCCTGTAAATGCTCCGACCATAAGCCAAAGGTTAAAAGGTAGGTTTCAATATAAATACAATTCTGCACGACGGTATTGATTGCACTGTTATAAAAAAGGTCCACACCGCCGGATATAAATTTTGAATTCATTACGATATTGCTGATCGTGGCGCCGGTTGTTAGGGATCCAAAAACACAGTTGGTTACGATTGCATTGGAGCAAATCCCATAGCCAACCTGCCCATTCATTTGACAAGAGTCGAAGGTCACACTCTTGAACTGAATCCCGCTGCCACTGGAATTGTGCATGAGGAAAATACCCTGGACGCCCGTGGTTCCAGACGTGGAACCAATCTGGCCAGAAGGTTCATCTGTCCGGCAGCGAATAAAACTATACACATTATTCGATTCTCCGGGCAAGCCATCCATGAACAACACCCATGGCGAAGCAGAGGTTATTGGAAGTCCAGATTGTTCAGCTTGAACATCTTGAACTATCACGTTGGCGTTGGCCCAACCACCCACCAAGCCAATGGTGTGTTTAGATCCATAATAAAAATAGCAGTGGGCAATCACTGAGTTGCCACCGAAACCAGTAGATGTGCTGAGGACATATCCCCCAATCCCATCAACATTGTTCGTTGCTTGGATTAAGGCTGTTTTCCCGGCATAACAATCTCGAAAATTCATATCACTGGCGCCCAAATCGATGCCTGACCCAAACCAACTCCTCGTATAAGCCTTTCCGTCTGAAAGTGGATTGCTGTCACTGAACGGATGGATATAGGCATTCGTTCCATCCGTCCAAAAAGATCCGGCATTGGTCGCCAGGCTATTGCTGACAACCAGATAAGTCGCTCCCTGCGGATGATTCATCCATTTATTATCTTCCCAAACAACTATGTTTTGCTGATTGCTTCCTGTGTTGTATGCGTAAGTATTCGAGCCGGCCAGGGTGAAACTGGAATTGGTCAATGTAACTGCCATCAAATTCGTCCAATAAGGCGCATTGGTCGCCATTACATTTAATCCTCGGGTGGCAAATGTAAGATTGGTTTGTGTCAAATCGAGCGCACCAGCACTGGTGTCAATTAACAGCGTGTCGCCGCTGACATAGTTGGTGGCCGGGAACAGGCCGCAGTTGGCCGATTCGCTATCGATTTTTTGAGCCGTCTGCCACGCTTGATTCGGGTATGCACCAGTATTTGTGTCATTGCCAGTCGCCGGATTAACATACCAAGCGATGGGAGTAGTTGGCGGAATCAAATCAGAGGGGTAAGCAACATCAGTAAAGTCAGCAATGCTGTATAGTGAAACCGCTCCAATCCGACCGTTCCATGTTTGGTTGACGCCGTTTCCTGAAGACCAAACTAAAGCTCGGTTCAGGCTTTGCCGCTGCGTCCAACCACTGTCAACAAACATTGATACACAATTGGTCAACACACCGCCCAATGGCATCTTGTAAAATTTTACATCCCACCCCGTAGAAGTCGGACCACCGTTGTTTTTAATGGCCACCCCCAACCAAATCCATTGGCTGTTGTTTATTTGAACTACTTGATTGGTTGCGTTTATCCGTTCAGCTTTTAACATTCCGTCCATAACACTCCAACTAAAAATGTTATCACCAGTTATGCCGAAACTAATCATTGAATGTGATACGCCGTTCGGATAAATAGGAGGTTTAACGAAGACCCAACATCCCAAAAGATAATTGGTGTTCGTATTGGGCAGTGTGAATTGGCCATAATTGTTTGCCGTCGCCCGCATATTGTCCATGCTATAACCATTTGAGCCGGTAGTCAGTGGGCCTCCATAGCGGCAATTCAATGTTCCAGACACAACATCGAACTGGTCGGGAGCATTAGTGGTCAATTGTCCGGTGCCGACAAACATTTCACGTTTTATGAGCGTCATCGCGCCAAACGCCTGCGCCGCCGCCAACATCAAAAGCAAAAAGAGGATTTTCATTGGCCTTCTATTTTCAAAAAAATGTTGGTTTGCTGCGCCGCCGTCGCCGTTAATCCGCGGAACGGAAAAACTTTCGGCCTTCGGGCGCATCAGCCAGTTTAAAGAGCTTGCGCTGATGGCCGCGCCCCGTTGCCAGATTTCAAGATCTTGAAATCGAAATTGTTTCTCGCTCATACGATTCGTTCAAGGTCCGCCAGAAAGGTGTCCTTGAAAATTACTTTGGAATCCATTCGTTCAACCGGGCGCGAACCTGGCGACCCGCATGTCCCTGACCCGGAGTCGCGTCCGCGTGGGCCAGCACTTCGTCCAGTGCCGCCAAAAGACCTGGGTGGCCCTCGTCGCACTCGTTGACCCCGTCCGCACCTGCTTCCCTTGCCACAAAAGTCCTCCACGACTTTAGAGCGAGGCGGCGGAGTTCTTCCGGGCTCAAATGATCCAGTTCAGTTTCAATTTCAGCAAAGCTCATGGTGGGGTTCATCTATTTTGGATGGCGCGTGAATACAAGCCGGATAACGATGGATGATGGACATATATTAAAGCAAAAGCTGAAATTTGGAAAGCTGCCCGGTGAAGCAGTCCGGTGAAGTAATAAACCGTGCTACTTCACCGGACTGCTTTCTGCTTTTTGCCCTTCACACTTCACGCTCGGCGCATGGCGCATGGCACTCCACGCTCTGCGTTAGCCGGTCTGCCCTCCGCCGTCCGTCCTCTGCCCTCCGCGCTTCGCACACCAGCGCGGGCAAGCTGCCGCCCTTGGCCGCCGGCGGGTTTTCGCCAGAAGCCGGCATGACAACCATCCGATTTTTT